>CAYQRW010000020.1:0-15650 GCA_964419735.1 uncultured Spirochaeta sp. | reverse complement strand
CCCCCGACGACTGGCGCGACCAGATTGCCGCGGCGTTGGTCCGCCTTCACGGCGCGTGCGCGATTTCATCGTCCGGGGCACCATGAGTCGTGTGCTGCCTGGCGTCCCAACGCCCGTCCCCCTGGCCACGGTGAGCGGCGTTGCCTCCACCAACCCCGCGATGATCGACTGGTTTGCGCGCGAAACGCCGGTGCGCTACATCACCAGCAAGAGCATCCAGTGCGCACCCAATCCGGGCAATCGTGAGCCGGTTATCACGGAGCCGATTCCCGGCTCCTTTGGCAACGCGGTGGGGCTGCGAAACCCCGGTCTCACTGGGGCGGAGCGTCAGTTTGCCGCACTCGCCCCACGCCGCCGCGCGTGGCCGGCTGATACGCGCCTGATCATATCGCTTGCCGGCAGCAGCGCCGCGGAATTTGCAACGCTTGCCGCCGCTCTCGCACCCTACGCCGACCTGCTGGAGCTCAACCTGAGCTGTCCCCACGCGCACGGCGGGTACGGCACCGCCATTGGCTGCAATCCCAATCTGGTGGCAGAGGCGGTTGCGGCCGCAGGGGCGGCCGCGAACGATGTTCTGCCCGGCGGTATACCGATTCTCGCCAAGCTGACTCCCAATACGGACGCTCTGGGGGCGATCGCGCGCCGGGCGATCGCCGCGGGAGCCGCTGGGATCGTGGCCATTAACACCGTGGGACCGGTACAGTACCGGGAGCCCCACAGCGATCGACCCGTCCTCACCAATCCGCCCCCCGCCGACGCGGCGGCGCACGAGCGTGACGCCCTCACCGGGCGCGGGGGGCAAAGCGGGGAGTGGATTTTCGCGCGCGCGCTGGAGTGCGTGACCGAGATTCGTGCCGCGATTGGTCCCGAGGGGCTCATCATCGGCATGGGCGGCGTCGCGACCGATGCTGACTCCCGGGCGATGCGGACGGCCGGCGCCGACGTGGTGGGTGTCGGAAGTGCCCTGGCCGCGTACCACCAGTCCCAGTGGCCCGCGCTGCTCGCGTGGATCGCCGGCGACCAATCGGAGCGGGGAGCGCCCGACGCGCTGCCGGTGGCCGCGATAGGGGCGGCGTCGGTACCCGCTCCGCTGCCGGTGGCCCCGAGAGTGGTGGCGTCGGCACCCGCTCCGCTGCCGGTAGCAGCTCCAGCCCCGGTGACCCCGGTCGCGGCGCCTGCTACGCGCATGTCCTTTGTGCCGTTTACCGTCCGGGAGCGACGGGAGTGTGGAGGCGATCTCTTTGAGTTGGAGCTGGAAGGCTCCCTGCCATTTGCTCCTGGCCAGACCG
Source organism: uncultured Spirochaeta sp. (assembly GCA_964419735.1). Classification (GTDB taxonomy): domain Bacteria; phylum Spirochaetota; class Spirochaetia; order DSM-27196; family Alkalispirochaetaceae; genus Alkalispirochaeta. Next base: position 14,361 of record CAYQRW010000020.1, on the reverse strand, counting down.
TCTTTCTGTGGGTTCCCGACGTGGGGGAGAAGCCCTTTTCTCCCGCCCGTGCTGAGCCGGCCACGTTCCTTATTGGTCGGCGCGGGTCGGTTACGCGTGCACTTGGAGCCCTTGCAGCTGGAGATACGCTGTACGTGCGCGGCCCCTACGGCGATGGCAACGGGGTTGTCACGGGTGTAGGGGAGGTGGTGCGTGCGCGTGCCCCGGCGGGAGGGAGCGCCCCGCAGCAGGCTGACGCACGGCTTGCTGCTACCGTGCTCGTCGCCGGAAGTGGAATCGCCCTTGCTCCGGCGCTGGCGCGATCGCTTCGTGAGCGCGGATACTCAGTAGCGGTGTGGGCGGGCCTGCGCGACGTAACGCACCGGCCGCCACTGGCGGAGGCGATCACGCGCTATGCGACCTACCATCCCGTACACGATCACGGTTCGGTTGGGCGGGTGCTTGCCGTGTGCGCGGACTCGCTCGCACAGTGTTCTGAGCTCTACGTTGTCGGGCCCACGCCCTTTATGCGCGCGGCTATCGGCGCCGCCACCGGTGTCGGGGTATCGCTGGACTGTATCAGCGTTTCTACAGAGCAGACGATGCTGTGCGGGGTGGGGTTGTGTGGCGCGTGCCAGGTGGATGGACTGCTCACCTGCCACCACGGCACCTTTGTGCCCGCTAAACGGTGGCTCACACCCGAACCACCCAATGACCTCGAGGAGGAACTGCATGCTGCTGATTGACCCCCACGTTCATCTGCGCGACTGGGAGCAGTCACACAAGGAGACGCTGATTCACGCGTTCCAGGTTGCCTGGCGGTGTGGCATCTCCGCGCTGTTTGAGATGCCCAACACGGCGCCCGCCCTCACCACGCGTGAAATGGCAGAGCGACGCATAGCCGATGCCGACCGGGCGGCAGAGCTGGTCGCAGCCGCGGCACAGACTGATGCTACGGACGCCGCGGATGCCGCCATCAGCGCCGATGCCGCGACGAGCGCCAATGCCGCGACCAGTCACGCGGCGCCGTTCCACGGGCTCTACCTGGGTCTGACGGCTGATCCTGATCAAGTGCGCCATGTGGTGTCGGCGCAGGGATCACTCTTCCCGCGGGTGGTGGGGTTCAAGCTCTACGCCGGCCACAGCACCGGTCGCATGGGTGTGGTTACCACCGCCGAACAGCTGAGCGTCTGGCGAACCCTGAGCTATGCAAACTACCGCGGCGTGGTTGCCGTCCACGCCGAGCGGGAGGATCTGGTCTACCCGGAGCGCTTCTCGCTCGCGGCACCTCCCACGCACAGTGACGCCCGTCCCCCGCTTGCCGAGGTCACCTCCGTACAGACGCAGATCGCGTTTGCCGAGGCAACTGGTTTTCGTGGGACACTCCACATCGTGCACGTCACGTGTCCCGAAACGCTCGAACTCATTGCCCGTGAGCGCGATAGCCTTCCCTTCACGCTCACCGCAGCGGTTACGCCGCACCACATCTGGCTCGACACGTCCCACGCCCGCGATGTTGGATTCTTGGTAAATCCGCCCCTGCGCGATCCGGAACGACGTGCTGCGCTTGCCCAGTGTCTCTACTCTGATGCGTTGGTGCCCACCTGGATAGAGAGTGACCACGCGCCCCACACGTGGGAGGAGAAGGGCGCCGGCGCGTGCGGTCTTCCGGGATTGCTTGCGATGCGTCAACTCGCTGATGAGGTGCACCGCCAGCTTCCCCCGGCTCGCGCCCAGGCGTTGACCGGCGAAGCGGTGCTGGAGGCGTTCGGGATTGAATCGTCGTTGATTCCCGCCAATCCGCATGCAGAGCATCCTTTGAGCCCTCCGGCGATAGCTAAGTTGGCTGCCGAGTATCCGTGGGACCCGTATAACCTTTTTGAGCGCATCCCGTGAGCTGCTACCGTTTGCGAGGCGGTAGCCGAGTGTACGGTCATGCCTTTTGGTCCTCGTCAGGCGGGAAAGAGCTCCGATACTCGGTCGCAATTGGCGGATCCTCCGGCCGCGTTCTTCAGCCTTCTGGACCAGAGGCTGCTGCTGTCTCTTCAATTGACCGATCGCCCGGAAGATTTCGAATCCACAGACGGTCCGGTTTCACGCCGTACATCTTGGGAAACGAGCTAATGCGCGCCTGGCACGCGATCTTATCTTTCCCAATCACTACTGGTTAGATTAGACTATCAAAAACTCGTTTTCGTGGGAGATGTGCATGAAACGCTTAGCGTATGTTGCGTTCCTTTTTCTTCTGTTCGTGGCGCCGGGATTCGCGCAGGACGCGGGACTCTACCGCGTATTGCGAAACGGCCTGTGGGGCTTCGTCGACGCCGACGGACAGATCGCCATTCCCACGACGTACGATTACGTCTACCCGTTCAGCGGTGATTTCACCGTTGTGCGCATCGGCCTGTTTGCCAACGGTCAGCGCGCGTTCCTGCGTTCGGACGGGGTTCAGATCACCGACTTCGTCTTCGATCGTGCCTACCACTTCGTCAACGGTTTCGCCATCGTCATGCGCGCCGGCCGGTGGGGCTTCGTTGACCCGACGGGCTCTCTGGTTGGCGGCCTGCAGTGGGGAGCGGTGCGAAACTTTCAGGACGGGTACGCCGCGGTGCGAGTTGGCGATCGTCGAAGTGGGCTGTGGGGTCTCATCGACCAAACCGGCGCCTACCTCCTGGAGCCGGTTTACGAGGAGGTGACCTACGTTGGCGAGGGCTACTGGGCGGTGGAAAAAGATCAGGGTGTCGCTCTGATTCGGTCCGGTGACGGCGCGCCCACCGAGTTTCCCTTTCGCTCCGTTTCACGGTTTCGCGATGGTCTGATCGCGGTTGCCGTACCCACCGGCGATAGCGGAGCAGAGTATCGGGTGCTCGATCGCGAACTGTCGGTGCGCTTGTCGACCGCGGATCAGATTCTCTCGGTGAGCGGCGGTGTTGCGCGGATGTCAGTTGAGGGTCGTTACCTCTACCGCGAAGTCGAGAGCGGCGAGGTAATCGGGCGCGAGGACGGCTACGACTGGGCACTCGACTTTCAGGATGGTTTTGCAATTGTCGGTGCCGGCGAGAGCTGGTCGAGCCGCCGGCACGGCGTAATCGGTCGGGACGGGCGATCACGGGTGCCAACCGTCTACCGACGTATCCGACCCGTGGAAGGTGCGGATCTGTTCATGGTTCTCGCCGGCAACTGGGGTTTGATCGACCACGACGGACGCCTCGTGGCGGACACCGTCTACGCGCAGATCGGGGGGTTCCAGAACGGTCTCGCGCCCGTTCAACGCGATGATCTGTGGGGATACGTTGACACCAGTGGCGCTCATGCGATTCCGCTGCAGTGGCAGGCGGCATCAGAGTTTGTCGACGGAATCGCCGTGGTCCGCGAAGGCGACCGCGACTCCGGCGAGCGCTGGTATATCGACACCACCGGTGACTACCTATTCGAGCGGTCCTTCGACTGGGCCTACACCTTCACCGGGCCGGTTGCCCACGTCGCCGAGGGCGACTTCTCCACGGGAGTGTTCGGCTATATCGACCGGGAGGGTCGCACAGTCTGGCAGCTCAGTAACTAGGCGACCGCTGTGCCCGGGGGCCCGATACGCGGAAAGGGTGTGCTCATAGGCGAACATAAGCTCGCCGGCGATGTGGGCGAGGCGTTTGTCATGTGTCCAGAGTCGTGTTTCCGGGGTGAGCAACGCTGACGCCAGGATGTGCACGTTCACCAGCCCAACGCCGCGGGACTTCCTCGAAGTCCAGCATTGGTCCGCCGCGGAGTGCGAGACGCCGGGCAGCTTCCCGTTGTGTGAGCGCTTCCAGGCTGCCGCGGTGCAACTGATCCAGAACCCCGCAGGAAATTACGCTCGGATCCATCCTGCAAAGGTAGTACGATGCTCTGCGCCTTACCTGTTTACCTCACCAGCGCGGTGCACCTCGATGGTACTATGGACGATGCGTAGCTCCGCCGGAAGTTGTTCTTTGTAATAGTTCGGGGACATTGGCTCCGTGGACACAACGGTCATGTTGAGATTGAGGATCCCCGGGCCGATCGACCAGAGGTGCAAATCGGTAACGCTCGCCGCGCCCGACTTCTCCACCGCCTCAACTATCTGTCGTCGGGTCGCCGCGCTTCCCTGTCTGTCCAACAACACTTCAGATGTATCCCGAAGAAGCCCTATCGACCAGCGGGCGACTAGTATGGAACCTACGATTCCCATAACTGGGTCCAACCAGTTGGCGCCGAGGTAGCGACCGCCGAGGAGGGCAAAGATGGCGGCGAAGGAGGTTAGGGCGTCGGCGAGAACGTGGAAGTATGCGGCTCGGAGGTTGTGGTCTCCATGGGCGTTCGAGGGCGTGTGGTGGTCGTGGTTGTGGCCGTGGGTGTGGGTGGCCGAATGATGAGCGTGGGCGTGCTCGGATCCGTGGGCGTGCTCGTGATGATGGTCGGCGCCGAGGATCACCACGCTTGCACCGTTTACTACCAAGCCGATTATCGCAACGACAATGGCATTCATGAACTGAATTTCAACGGGGTTGAAGATTCGCTCCACGCTTTCGTAGGCCATGACGAGGGCAAAGCCGGCCAGAAGAATGCCGCCGGTGAAGCCGCCGAGGGCGTTGACCTTCCCGGTCCCAAAACTGAAGCGCTCGTCGCCGGCGTGTTTGCGTGCATACACATAGGCCAGTGCGTTTATCGAGAGCGCCACGGCGTGAGAGGCCATGTGCAATCCATCCGCCAACAGCGCCATGGAGCCGAACACGACCCCAGCGATGATCTCGATGACCATCATTGTTCCTGTAAGAGCTATGACGATCCAGGTGCGGCTCTCCCCGGGTTTCTTGAGCTCTTGCCCGAAGGTGTGATCGTGGTGTTGAGTATTCACGAGCTGTCCTCTTATGGTCTGATTGATTGACAAGCTTGATTGACAAGCACTCTGAAGTGATCAGTTGCCTGGGCGGAGTCTATACGCCACTGGTCTCTTCTTGTTCCAACAAGCAATCCTCGCGATCGTAACGTTCGCAAAGGTGAGCGCAGGTATGTTTCCAAGCGAACTTGTTATTCACGTTGTTCTTGTAGTGATCAACGAATTGTACCAGGCGGCAGAGGACCGAGGCAGGCATGTGATGTTCAAAACTATCGGCAACCTCTTCGGCCAGCTCTGGCGCAACCCCGAGAACCGAGCGCAGAAAATCGTCGGTGGCGTGGTAACGCAGGAGTAAGTCGCGCCCTATCTTCCGACCCTCTTCGGTGAGGGTAACCACCCCGTAAGGTTCATATACGGCGAGCTCGATCTCCGCCAGACTCTTAATCGTCTTCGTTACCGCTGGAGAGCTTACGTTGAGGGTGGCGGCGATCTCTTTGACCCGGGCGACGCGCTTCTCTGACTCGAGTCGGTAGATCGTCTCTACGTAGGATTCTTGGGTTTCAGTTAGCTGAGTGGCCACTCCTTGCAGTGTACGATCCTCCCGGAGGAGGGTCAATTCTCCATCCATGCGTATAGCACCTCCTCTTTCGGTTGCGTGGCCCCCGCCGTCGTCCGCGCGATGGCGCTCACTTTCGGATCGCACACCCGAACAAGGGGGCAACTCGCGCAGCCGATCCGCTCAGTGCACTCATCGGTCGTGGGTGTGGTACTACCGGTGGTCGCTCTCGACGCGCCCTCCGTCGCCGGACCGGCCGGCCCCGCGCCCGGACGCCGCCGCACCACCTTCCCCATAGCGCAGAGATGCTCCAACGTTGCCACGGCAATTTCCCGGTCGACACCGAGATCTGCGGCGATCTGGGGAGAAGAGGCCGCCTCTACCGATTGGAGGAGGCGCTTTACTCTGCTCATGATCATGTTGCCATCGCCCTTTTGTGAGATGCCTTGCTACCAATCGCCGCAAAGGTAGCGATGATAAGGCCGATGAGGCCGAAGGCGATCAACACGGGCAGAAGTTGGGGTCCGGAGAGGAACTGATAAAGGAGCGTCGATAACGCCCATGCCAGTACGGTGAGGTAGCCCGCCAGGAGCCAACCGAAGAACGCTCCCATCTCCCGAACGGCCGCGCCGAGGGCGGCGACACAGGGAAAGTAAACGAGGACGAAGAGGAGGTAGGCGTAGGCGCCGACGTTCGTGAAGCGTGCTCGCATCCGGGTGAAGACGGCGCTATCAGTCTCGAGCTCCTCGGTAAGCGCTTGCTCGCTCTGTCCCACCAGACCGAGACCGAGAGGGTCGACTAATCCGCCGCCGACGCCGGCTAAATTTTCTGGTATCGTCGCAAAGGACGCTCCAATGCCGCTCCAGAAGTCGAAGGCTCCTTGATCCGCCGCTTCAACCGCCTCCGGAGCACTCCGCTCCATGGCATACAGTGAATTGAGCGTTCCAACCACCGCCTCCTTGGCGAAGAGGCCGGTGAAGAGGCCTACCGTGGCAGGCCAGTTCTCCCGCTCTACGCCCATGGGAGTGAAGACCGGGGTGATTGTTTTGCCGATGGCGGAAAGCACCGAGTCCTCGGTGTCCTCTTGCCCAAAGGATCCGTCGACCCCGAAGGAGTTGAGACCCGCCAGAACCGTTACGACGATGGTTATGGTAATACCGGCCCGTATGACAAATAGGCGAAGCCGGTGCCACGCCGTGCGCAGGATGTGGCCGGCGCGCGGCTTGTGGTACGGCGGCAGCTCCATGATGAAGTGAGAAACCTCACCGCGAAAGAGCGTCCGTTTGAGGAGCAATCCGGTGATCACCGCAAGGAAGATTCCCGCGACGTAGAGCGAGAAGACGACTGCTCCGGCAAAAGCGGGAAAGAAGGCCGCCGCGAAGAGGGCATAGACCGGCAGTCGCGCTCCACAGCTCATAAACGGCGACATGAAGTTGGTCATGTAGCGGTCTCTCTTTGACTCGAGAGTTCTCGTTCCCATGATCGCCGGGACGGTGCAGCCAAAGCCAACCATCATTGGAATAAACGATTTGCCTGGCAGGCCGATCCAGCGCATAAACCTGTCCATCACAAAAGCGGCCCGCGCCATGTAACCGGAGTCCTCGAGAAGTGCCAGGAGTCCGAACATGAAGAATAGAATCGGAACGAAGGTCGCAACGGTTTGAATACCAGCGCCGATTCCCCCGGCGAGAAACTGCGTGAGCCACTCCGGTGAGCCAACGGACCCGAGAAGCTCACCGAATCCATCTACGAAAATGGTGCCGAAGAAGATGTCGAAGAAATCGATAAAGGCGCCGCCCACGGAAATGGTGAGCCAGAAAACGAGATACATGACTCCCAAAAACACCGGGATCCCGGTAACTCGACTGAGAGCAAAACGGTCGATCACCTTGGTGAAGCGTTTGCGGTCGATGCCGCGTTTCATAACATCCCGGGTAACGCCGTGGATAAAGCCGTATCGGGCATCCGCGAGGATAACGTCTGCCTCGTCACCGGCTTCCGTTTCTACCCGATTCCGAGCCTCCTCGATATCGCCGTAGTCTAAGAGGTCCCCCTCGACGATGCGGGAGGAGAGTGCTGCGTTATCCTCTAGAAGCTGCAGCGAGAGCCAGCGCGGTTGAACGCCAAACTCATCTGAGAGAGGTTGGATGCGCTGCTTCCACTCCTCGGCGACGGACTCTACCACCTTCGGATAAGAGACGAACGCAGAGGAGCGTTTCTTCTCCGAGATCGCATTCTGAAGTGCCTCACGGGAGTTTCGGATGCCCTCAGCAGTGACGGCGGAAATGGCAACAACCGGCGCGTCGAGATGTCTCGAGAGATGATCGACGTCGATGGTAATGCCGTCTTTCTTAGCCATATCCATCTTATTGAGAACCACCAGAATCGGGAGGCCCATCTCCATCAGCTGCAAGGTGAGGTAGAGATTACGCTCCAAATTTGTCGCGTCGACGATATCGATAACCAGGTCCGCATCGCCGCTCAATAGATAGTCCCGGGCAATAATCTCATCTTCCGAAGATGCGGAAAGGGTATAGATACCAGGAAGGTCCACGAGCTCCACCTCGCCGAGATGTGTTTCAGTCTCTCCCACGAGGGGCTGTTCGGTGTGGCCGGGAGAGGGTGTGTAGGGTGAAGTAAGAACCTGGTCCATACCAGTGAGGGCGACCACGCCTTCCTTTTTTTCGACCGTTACGCCGGGCCAATTTCCCACCCGCCGGCGGCTACCGGTAAGCCCGTTAAAGAGCGTTGTCTTGCCGGTGTTCGGATTTCCGATGATCGCAACGCGAAGCTTACTTGACTGCATGCTCCACCTCCTCTCCTACCGGTTCAAGCTCCAATATCCGGGCTTCGGCGCGCCGCAGCGTAAGAGCAAATCCCCGCAGCTCGATTTCTATCGGGTCTCCCAGAGGTGCTCGTTTGACAAACCGGAACTCCGTGCCTCGCGTTAATCCCATAGAGAGGAGCTTCCTCCTGTACTCTTTGTCACTCCCGCCGTAACCGACGACTCGGGCATGGTCCCCCGGTTGAAGTTTCTCTATACCGACACTCATGTGTCCTCCTCAGGCAGCCCCACCCGCGAGCCGATGATCGCGACCCCTGGGGAGGTGCAATAGTTATGTTTGGTAATATAAGTTAACTTAGGTTATCTTAGGGTGAGTTCGTACAACTGTCAAGTGTTCAGATAGCGTTTCTGTGGCCCCGTCTACGGCACCACCACGGGCAGTCCCCGGTCGGCAAATTTGTTTCTGATCCGCTCCATCTCTTCCGCACCTGGCGCGGGCGTTCCCTCAAGCGGGTAGGGCACGCCGAGACGCTCCCATTTCTCCCTGCCGTAGTCGTGGTAGGGCAGAAGCTCCACGCGCTCGACCACCTCGCCGAGTGATTCGTCGATCCGAGCGAGGGCGGAGACGGTGGCATCGCTGCTGGTCCAGCCGGGGATAATCACGTGGCGGACCCATACCGGCTGGTCGCGCTCGGCGAGGTGGCGGGCGAAGGCGAGCGAAAGCTGATTTGACGCGCCGGTGAGTTCACGGTGGCGCGCGTCATCGTCGTGCTTGATGTCAAGCAGCACCAGGCTCGTCGCATCGAGCAGGCGCTCGACCGGTGCGTTGAGCCGTGTAAGGCCGGAGGTGTCTAGTGCGGTATGAATCCCGGCTGACCGGAGTTCCTCAAAAAACTTGGCAACGAACTCTGCCTGCAGGATCGGGTCGCCACCGCTCGCGGTGACCCCGCCGCCGGAGCGCAAGAACCAGGAGCGGTAGGGCATGACTTCGGAGAGGAGGTTTTCGACGGTGACCTCACGTCCTGCGGAGCGCAGCCAGGTGTCGCGGTTGTGGCAGAACTGGCACCGCAGGTGGCAGCCCTGAAAGAAGACGACGGCCCGGATGCCCGGGCCGTCGAGGGTACCGAAACTCTCAACTGAGTGTATGCGACCGACCAGGATGCGCTCAGACAGAGGCATGGAAGGTTCGGTTGATGACGTCCAGCTGTTGCTCGCGCGTGAGTTTGACGAAGTTGACCGCGTAGCCGGAAACGCGAATGGTAAGCTGTGGATAGAGTTCGGGGTGATCCATCGCATCTAACAGCACGTCGCGTCCGAGGATATTGACGTTGATATGGTGGCCGCCCTGTTCGAAGTACCCGTCGAGGAGCGCCACGAGGTTGCGCTGGCGGTCGGTGGTTGCGCGCCCGAGCGTCTTGGGCTCAATGGAGAAGGTATAACTGATGCCATCCTGCGCGTGGTTGTACGGGAGGCTTGCCACCGAGGCCACCGAGGCGAGCGCACCACGGGTATCGCGTCCGTGCATCGGGTTGGCTCCAGGAGCGAACGGCTCGCCCTTCTTGCGCCCATCGGGGGTGTTGCCGGTCTTCTTTCCGTACACCACGTTTGAGGTGATCGTAAGGATCGATTGCGTCGGAATGCTGTTGCGGTAGGTCGGCTGCACCGAGAGTTTGTCCATGAAGCGGCGCACCACGTCGCGCGCGATCGCATCGACCCGCTCATCGGCGTTGCCGAAGGCGGGGTAGTCACCTTCGATCTCAAAGTCGACGGCGATGCCCTCTTCGTTACGCACCGGCTTCACCTGCGCGTATTTGATTGCGGCGAGCGAATCGGCGACAACTGAAAGCCCTGCGATGCCACAGGCCATGGTGCGTTTTACGTCGCGGTCGTGCAGTGCCATCTGCACTCGCTCGTAACTGTAGCGGTCGTGCATGGCGTGGATGACGTTGAGCGTAGAGACGTAGATCTGTGCCACCCAGTCCATCATGTTGTCAAACCGCGCACGCACTTCGTCGTAGTCGAGGTACTCGCTGGTTACCGGCGCGAGCGGAGGACCGACCTGCGCACCGGACAGCTCGTCACGTCCGCCGTTGATCGCGTATAGGAGTGTCTTAGCAAGGTTGCAGCGCGCCCCAAAGAACTGCATCTGCTTGCCTATCGGCATCGCCGAAACGCAGCAGGCGATGCCGTAATCATCTCCCCAGTAGCCGCGCATCAGGTCGTCGTTCTCGTACTGAATACTCGAGGTTTCCTCGGACATGCGTGCGCAGTAGCGCTTGAAGCTATCGGGGAGGTTGGTCGCCCACAGAACGGTGAGGTTGGGCTCAGGCGCAGGGCCGAGGTTGGTAAGAGTGTGCAGAAAGCGGTAGCTCGTGCGCGTGACGAGGCTACGCCCGTCGAGGCCCATGCCGCCAATCACCTCCGTGACCCAGGTGGGGTCACCGGAGAAGAGTTCGTTGTAGTCCGGCGTACGCAGGAACCGCACCAGGCGGAGTTTCATCACGAGGTGGTCGATGATCTCCTGCGCCTGGGTTTCAGAGAGGGTGCCCTCGGCGATGTCGCGCTCGATGTAGATGTCGAGAAAGGTTGAGATGCGTCCGAGGCTCATCGCCGCGCCGTTCTGCTCCTTGATCGCCGCGAGGTATGCGAGGTAGGTCCACTGCACCGCCTCGGCAGCGTTCGCGGCGGAACGGGTGAGGTCGAATCCATAGCTCTTGCCGAGCACAACGAGTTCCTCAAGTGCAGCGATCTGTTCGCTGATTTCTTCACGCAGGCGGATTTGCTCCTCGATGGAACTGGCCGCGCCGTAGGCCCCCGAGAGGCTTGCGAACTGCTCTCGCTTGTCGGCGATGAGTCGCTCGATACCATAGAGCGCGACGCGCCGGTAGTCACCAATGATGCGACCGCGCCCGTAGGCGTCTGGGAGGCCCGTTACGATCGCGGACTTTCGTGCGGCGATCATCTCTGTCGTGTAGGCGGAGAAAACACCGTCGTTGTGCGTCTTGCGGTAGGAGTGAAAGATCTCTGAGATCTGCTCGGGAAGTTCATAGCCGTAGGCTTCGCAGGCGCTTTCGACCATGCGAATCCCGCCGTACGGCATAATAGCCCGGCGCAGCGGGGCGTCGGTCTGAAGGCCGACTACGCGCTCTCGCTCGCCCTTGCCGTCAAGGTAGCCGGGGCGGTGACTCGTGATGGTGGAAACTGTGGTAACGTCGATGTCGAGTGTTCCACCTGCATTCTGCTCGTCTGACAACAGTTCGCGGCAGCGATGCCAGAGCGCTGTGCTGTCCTCCGTGGCATCGGCGAGGAACGACTCGTCGCCCTCGTAAGGCGTGTACGCACGTTGAATGAAGTCCCGGACGTTGATTTCGCGCTGCCATAGTCCCGGAGCGAAGGAACGCCAGGCGTCGGAATGTGTATCTGATTGGGTACCTGACGACGTCGCGCCGACCGAGGTGGCGTCCGGTGAATATATGCTGGACATGGAGTCCCTCCTTGCGATTGCAATTGTTAGGTCAGGCTAACTTTTAATACTCCTGAGTGTCAACGGTTCGATTGACTGATCGCTGTAAGATAAATCGGAAGATAACCCTCGTGGTTGGGGACCATGTGATTCACCACATCCCTTCACCACATCAATTGTCGAGAAATCATCGACTTCGGGCTCGCGGGTTTGTCGTCGGAAACGTGGGTCTTTCGTACTACCTATCACTCCTCTATGTAGAGGCTGCCACAACATATTTAATGTTGACAACAAAAGTTAAGCAAGACTAACATAAGGCATGTCCAATGACGCAATCAGCCATGCCAAGGAATCGCAGCCGGAGCGCCGCACGTAATCACCCCAAACCAGCGGCGAGAGACCACCGAACAGAATCTCGACTAACCGCTGGCATCACTGGTTCCGGCATTGAGACGCCGTATGAACGACGACTCTCGAAGCATATTTCCCATCGGCTCCAGGGCGTCATGGACCGCATGGGTGTGGAGGTAGAACGTGTCACGTAATGACAGTATTCAATATCGATCAGGACATTGGGTGCTTGCATCGATGGGGAAAACGGTACTGCGTCCAGGTGGCGTTGAACTGACGCGGGCAATGCTGCGATCCTTGGATATAGGAGCTGCGGATGATGTGGTGGAACTGGCGCCAGGTTTAGGAGCCACAGCCGAGCGGACGCTACGACGTGTGCCGCGTTCATATGTCGGCGTAGACCGCGATGCTGATGTGGTGGCCGACCTGCAGAACCGGCTGGCAGGCGTGGGAAGGCGCTTCATTCATGGTGATGCCGCGGCAACGGGGCTTCCAGATGCTTGCGCGTCGGTGGCGTACGCCGAAGCATTGCTGTCGATGCAGTCCCGCGCTACCAAAGAGGCGATCGTTACCGAGCTCAGCCGACTGGTGAAATCGGGAGGCCGAGTCGGGATTCACGAGCTCGCCTTCCGAAACGAGCTAACTGACGAGCACATGGCCCAATTCGAGCGACAGCTGTCGGAGGCGGTGCGCCATCCGGTTCTTCCGATACGAACCAGCGAATGGAGTGCGCTCTTGGAAGCCAACGGTCTCCAGGTTGAGACATTTCAGCAGGTGCCGATGGCGATGTTGGAGCTGGGGCGTATCGTACAAGATGAAGGACTCCGACGCAGTGTCCGGTTCTTCACCGGGGTCCTGCTGAACGCGCAGGCGCGCAAACGCATTTCCGGTATGCGCACCACGTTCCGAGGGCAGCGTGGCGACCTCACCGGAATAATGATCGTCGCCCGGAAGCGTTGAGACATCGGCATAGCGCCGCCGTGTTCACATCAAGACCCAGGTCAGCGCCGAGAAAACAGGTCATCGGTGCGTGAGGCCATAATAAAGTCGTTGCGATGGAGACCTCGGATCGTATGCGTCCACCACTCCACGGTGACCGCTCCCCACTCGGTGGTGAGCTTGGGATGGTGGTTCGCCGCGTCGGCGGCCTCACCGACCTGCAACGTGAATTTGAGCGCGGAAGCAAAGTCGGGAAAGCGGAACTTCCTGCGGAGCCGATGTATTTCCCGCAGCTCGCGTATTTCCCACTCGGGCACCCGTGCGAGAAGCTCCTCGATGTTGTCAGGGTTTAGCGGGACTTCGCCACCTCTGCAGGGGACGCACTGTTCGTCTGATAAAGGTTCCATGGTGGCGAAGCCTATCATACGAGGGGATTCGGCGGGATCTAGAACGATCATATTTCCGCTGCGAGAAAGGGTGTTCTTTCAAACGGGAAGGTGCCGCACGCCTCAGCGGCGTGTACCATGGGGGTGCGGCAACCGAAAGGATGAGGTTTCCTTGAGTACGCGTGGTGATGTACGCAGACGATACCCAAAGGCGGCACCGGCTTGGCTTCTACAAGACAACCGGGAGCGTGGATAGCTGTACCTGAGAAGTGGGCGCTTGGCGCACCGTGACCTGCCAGTATTAGCCTTGGCATAAGCGACTGGCTACGGTGCCTATGGTCTGGATTGCAGACTCAACTATGGGGTTCCAGGTTGTAGCGTTGAGCCGCAAACAGTTCCCGTAGTTATCGCTCAGGGTGAACATGGGGCCCGGAGCAAACGCTATTCGTTCCAGCCGAACCGCCTCATATAGCGCCGTCACGTCAATATGCGGTGGCAGGACTATCCAAACTACCATGCCTCCGGCGGGGTTTGTCATCTGAGTCCCCACGGGAAAGCTATCGACCACGGCTCGTCGAACCTGCGCTACCGATTCGCGGTAGTGGCGGCGTGCAGACCGGAGCCATCGGTCGTGACCTCCGTTTGCCAGAAACGCGGCGATCCCGATCGATGTGGGACTGACGATCGCGGCTGAGGTTACCAGCTTTGAATGGGTGACCCGATCGATCAAGGCAGGACCAGTGGCTACCCATCCCACCCGGTATCCGGGAGCGATCGACTTGCTGAAAGATGCACACAACAATCTGCGGTCGGGATCGGTAAACGACGCCAGTGACGCTGGTCGTTCCACGTTCCACGCCATCTCTCCGTACATATCATCTTCCACCAGTGTCACGCGGTGGCGCTCGAGGACCGATGCGATCTGCTGCTTGCGTTCGACGGGTATCAACGAACCTATCGGGTTAGAGAAGTTGGCAATCAACACGACCGCTGTCACTGGTGGTCCAGCGTCGCGCCGTCGGCGAGTTTCGGCGTCTGTGAGGAGCTGGT
>CAYQRW010000019.1:0-24169 GCA_964419735.1 uncultured Spirochaeta sp. | reverse complement strand
CGCAGAACGGCTGGGTCATGCTGGAGATAAAGCCGACCCGACCGGCACCGTCGAGATATTCGTAGGTATCCGCCACCTCCCCGTAGTAATCGGGATCCAGCGGACGCACCGGGTAGGTGTGGTGGAGGCGATCACGGATTTCGGAGTTGGGCACCAGCAGCGACTCCTCGAAGGTGTTGCGCCGCCCCACGTCCATGTATTCGATATAACGGAGCTCCGCCCCTTCCGCGCGGGCAAACTCCGCCATCTTCACAGCTTCGTGGTCGTTGATCCCGCGCTGCACCACCATATTGATCTTTACCGGATCAAAACCGACGCTCCGGGCGATCCGGATTCCATCGATTACGCGGGACAGCCCACCGGCTCGTCCCACGATGTGGTCAAACGTCTCGGGAACGATACTGTCGAGACTCACCGTCACTCGCCGGAGACCCGCCTGGTACAGCCGATGCGCCACGCCGCTTAGGCGGAAGCCGTTAGTAATAAGCCCCACATCATCGATGCCGGGAATCGCGTACAAGTCGCGCACGAGCCGATGCACCCCGGGCCGCAACAACGGCTCCCCCCCGGTGATTTTCACTTTCTGTACACCCAGTTTCGCCATGTGGCGCACCAGCGTTACGATCTCGTCAAAGGTCAGGAGTGACCGGGGAGACAGAAACGGGTGGCCCTCGCCGAAAAGCTCTTCCGGCATGCAGTAGGTACACCGAAAATTGCACTCGTCGGTGAGCGATACCCTGAGGTCCCGCAGCGGTCGCCCCATGCGATCGGTCACGGTGGCCGGGGAGACTCGATTATCTTGTTGTTGGCTCAGCTCTTTGTTTATCAAAACTCTCATTATTATACACCACCGTTCCTCATGGGTCACCTTGCGCTCATAGGGTTCCTACACTACTCTCTGATCTTATGTCTGAACTCAATGGGGCGATAAGGAACAGCTCGCATGGATAGACTGATTGGCATAATTCTGTTGCCGGCGGACCAGCTCGTGAACGTGATCATTTCGATCACTCTCGCGGTGGTCCTTGGTCTGGTGATCGCGGCGGTGTACCGCTATACCCACCGTGGCATGAACTACGAAAGCGGGTTTCTCTCCACCTTGGTGCTTCTCACCCCGATCGTCGCAACGGTAATGCTCTTTATCCAGGGCGACCTGGTACTGTCCTTGGGTCTGGTGGGTTCTCTGGCGATCATTCGATTCCGGACCCCGATTAAGGATACCCGGGACATGGTGTTTCTCTTCTGGGTCATCGTAATGGGCTTAGGGGCGGGCACCTTGAATTGGACCGTGTCCGTACTGGTTACGCTCTTTCTCACCGTAGTAACCACGGCGTTTTACCTGTTTAAGTACGGCCGCTCATTGCATGCAGAGTACATTCTGGTGATCTCCGGCACCGAGCCCCACGGCGAAGACGAGGCGGACCGGGTCGTGCGTGCGAGGGAAGCGAATGTCCAGTTGCGGAACCACGAGGTCCGTGGAGAACAGTGGGAGCTCACCTATGAGCTGCGTTTTGCCCGTGAGAAGGAAGCTGGTGTGCGTCACGTGGTACAGGAGCTGCAATCGGTGACCGGCGTCGATAAGGTATCGCTGCTCACTCCCCAGTTAGCACTCCCCATGTAGCGAGGACCCGATGAACGGCATCGCGCGCTATGAACGGAAGTACCTGCTGGACCTTGATCAGTACTATCGGTTACGGAACCGGATCGTCCCGTTCGTCGATCAAGACCCCTTCACTCGAGCCGCCGGGGCCGCGTATCTGGTACGCAGTATCTACTATGACACCCGCGATTACCGCGCGTGGTACGAAAAGGAAGACGGTGATTTTGGGCGGATCAAGCTGCGCATCCGCGCCTACACCGACCGGTGGGAACACTGCGACACGATCTCCGTAGAGATTAAGACCCGGCGGGGAAACACCATGGTGAAATATGCAACCCGTATCGGTGCTGGTGAGTACGCGCGGTTCGTCGAATCCGGCCGGTGGCCCTCCGCGGACACGAACGCGACGCTGGCCGAGTTTGAGCGGCTGCAGCGAACCCGCCAGCTGGTGCCGGTGTGCCTCGTGCAGTACCGGCGCGAGGGCTTTGCCGCCCGAGACGGATCGCCGGTGCGGATCACCATGGACCATGACGTGGAAAGCGCCCGGGCATCGTGGCTGTTTCCCGCTGCGCCGATTCTCAATCCCCACCGACCGAGAAGGCCGATTTTTGAGGTTAAGACTCGCGCCGGAGAGCCGGACTGGCTCAGGGCGGTCATCCGGGAACACACGTTGAAACTGGCGGCAAACAGCAAATACTGGCAGGGGATTGAAATCATCAGACCCAATATGGTGACCCCCCGGGAGGTCGCCCCATGAATCGACTGCGTCGTCTGCTGGTGGCCAGCCTCACCGGTCTCGTGATTCTCTCCGGGGGCTACTGGATCCTCACCTCGATGGTTGGAGAATCTCCGTTTCAGGACCCGGCGTTGGAGGCCGCCGTACGTGACCAACTCGGCACGCGCGGGGGCTACATACCGAGAAACGAATTGGAAGCGCTCACCGAGCTCGATGCTTCGGGCCGAGGCATCGCGTCGCTTGCGGGAATCGAAATGCTTCCCAACTTGAGACGTCTAGACCTTGGTGGGAACCGGGTGGAGGATCTGGAACCGTTACTCCCCCTCCGCCGCCTCACCGTACTAGATTTGCGAGATAACTACATGGTGGATTTGGCAACCGTCAAGCTGCCGAGTCTGGCGGAGCTTCCGGAGCTCACCGAACTCGTTCTCAGCAACAACCGCGAATCCGCTGATCCCGAAGAGCCGGAAGGCGTTCGCCGGTTGTCGGACATCTCCGTTCTGTCGGAGTTCCAAGGGCTGCAAGTCTTGGATCTCAGCAACAACCATATCGAGAACATCTCCCCCCTTTCCTCGCTGGAGTCGATGCGCGTACTCAATCTGCAAAGTAACCGCCTCACCGAAGATGCAGTGGAAGCGCTACGAAGCCTCCCGAGACTTACGCAGCTGAACCTCCGAGAGAACGATCTACGCGATATCGAGGCGTTGTCCTCCCTATCGCAGCTGGAATACCTCAATCTCCATTCCAATGAGCGGATCGATTCTATCGTTTCGATTGCGGCTTTGACGAACCTCACGACGCTCATTCTCCGCGGTGTCCCCCTGCGCGGTGAGGAGGGAGTTCTGCGGGAGCTGCCCCAGTTGCAGCGACTTAACGTGCGGGACACCGGCTTCCAGGATCTCACCGTCCTGGCGGATCTCATGGAACGGGGAGCGTTGCAGGACCGCCCGGAGGAAAACGTCTTCGCCGAGATCGATATTCGGGAGAACGAGATCGGTTCGACGGAGGCGTACCAGGTGCTGGAACCGTACTGGGGCACTATTGCGGTGCGCCATCCGGAGGAATTGCCGGAATGACTCGGGGCGTGGTGTTCTCCCTGGCGGTTACGGTGCTCCTGACAACGCTGGGGGCGTGTTCGCCTTCTGAATCCGGCAGCGAGTCCTCATCAGATGGAATTGTTCGTATCGATTTCAACCAGTACCGAGGAACTCGCGAGAGTCTTCCGGAGGGAATGTTTGTCACGGGGGAAGACGACGACGGCGTTCCCGTGGATGGTGACTTCTATGCGTTCACCGGCGTCAGTAGCATGGCGCGGGAAGACGAATTTGCCGGATTCGGCGCATTCACGGTATCGGAAGAGGAGTTCTCGTTTGGTATCCGGGAGCACGGTGACCCGGATCTCCAAGACTCGCGGCTCTTCCTCGAGTATGAGAACCGGACGGATCGCACGGTCTACGGCTTGCGGGTCACATATGATGTGGAAACGTGGCTGGCCGGGGAGCGAGACAACCGAATTCGATTGAAGTATCATACTGACACTACCGGGTTCGGCTCGATCGATGACATCGTCTCCACATCGAACCCGGTCGCCCTCCGAGGGAACACGATCGAGCCGGGGACCGTCCTCGACGGGACTCAGGAAGAACACCGCACCACCGTAGAACTGGCGTTCCATTTCTCCCAACTCCAAGGCAGGGCCGCCGACGGCTTAGACCGGTTCGCTCCGCTGGAACCGGGGGAGCGCGGATACCTCCGTTGGCAGTACTCCAACGACCGACTCACGGATGGTTCACTGCGAAGCGCGTTAGCGCTCAATAACGTGGTAGTGGAGCCGCTCTTTGCACGGGCCGGGACGGAACGGGCCGGGACGGAGGCACCGATGGCGCTTCATCAGCCCGCCGGGTTCTATGACGATCCGTTTGATCTGGAACTCTCCAGTAGCCTGCCGGATGCCCGCATCTACTATACCACCGACGGTTCCCAGCCGGATCCGGAATACGTCATGAGCGATGCGGAGTGGGACGCGTTACCCCGGACAACCCGACGACGTACCTTCGAATACGGCGGTCCCATCAACCTGGGCGCACTGGTGGAACGCGAGAACGATATTTCCCTGATCTCGACCACTGCCCGCGAGGATGAGATCGGCTGGATCCCTCCGGCCTCCGACGTACCCAAAGCCGCCACAGTGCGCGCCATCGCCCGCGGAGAACACTCGCGCTCGGCGGTTCGGACCGCCACCTACTTCGTGCCAAATCACGAGATGGATCACCATGAGCTACCGGTGTGGAGCATCCAGACGGAGCGGGAGCATTTCTTTGGCCCCGACCGAGGGATCTACGTTCCGGGACCTGATGCTCCCCGGGTCAACTATTTCCGCAGGGGGCTGGAGTGGGAGCCGGTGATCCATGCGGAGTTCTTTGAGCGCGATAGATCACGGGTGATCTCGCAGCCGCTGGGAGTTCGGGTGCATGGCAACTACACGCGCACCTTTCCTCAGAAGTCTCTGCGGCTTTATTCACGGACTGACTACGGCCCCGGACGGATGCGCCACCGGTTCTTTGAATCTCGCGATCTGGATGACTACAATCGGCTCCTGTTGAGGAACGGTGGCAACGATTGGTTGGGAGGAATGCTCAGTGATCCCACGTTACAGACCTTGGTGGAGCATCTTCCGATCGATACTCAGCACTACCGTCCCACGGTGGTGTATCTGAATGGCGAGTACTGGGGCCTGCACAACATGCGCGATCGGCAGGACCAACACTATTTGGAGACGGTTTACGGCATCCCCCGTGATGAGGTGGTAATCGTTGAAATCCAGGGAGTGGTGGACACCGGTCAATGGGACGAAGAGGGTGAGCTATATGAGCCGTACATCGAGTTTCGCGAGCGAGTCGCCGCGCGTGAAATATCCGGGTGGGACGAGCTGAACGAAGAAATGGCCCTGAGTGAATATATCGATTACCTCTTTGCCGAGCTCTATGCAGGAAACTATGACTGGCCCCAGAACAACATTCGATATTGGAAGTATACCGGCCCCGATCCGAGCGAAGAGGACGGCCCCCGCGACGGGCGGTGGCGCTGGCTGCTCTACGACGTAGACTTCGCCTTCGGCCACCAGTTATCTACTACCTACGATATGGTGGAGTGGACCTTTGGGTACACCGAGGATCACCCGTTTCTCCAGGAGGGTCGGAGAGAGGACGAGCAGGATCGGTTTGAACTAAACCATCGTCTTCTCGATTCGGACGAAATCCGCTGGGAACTCCTGCAACGGTTCGCCGTGCACCTATCCACCACCGCCCGTGAAGAGCGGGCGGCAGGACTCATCGACCGCCACGTTGCGCTGATTGAATCGGAGATGCCCCGGCAGATCGCCCGGTGGGGCAGTCCAGAATCTATGGAGGAATGGCGGCAGGTGCTGGACGGAATGTACGACTTTGCCCGCCGTCGTCCAGCCATTCTACGGGAGCATATGCGCGAGTTCTTTGAAGAGATCACCGGCACCGCCGAGTTCAGCATCGAGAATATCCCGGAGAAAGCGGACGTGACCCTGCATACGGTACAGCTGCACGAGGACACGCCGGGAGTTGAAATCGAGGACGGCAGATGGGCGGGATTGCTCTTCACCGGCGTCCCTGTGACCGTGACGGCCGACGATCTAGACCTGAGAGATGCCACCTTCCAGCAGGAAGACGCGGTAGAGATCATCGCGCGATCCGCAGACAGGCTCTCCTTCACACTGCTCGCGGCTACGGGACTGTCACTTCCTCCGCAACAAGGTCAGTAGCACCGGTGGCTACTCGCGCATCAGCGTCAGGCTCCGTGGCGGCCAGCATTACGCCCCGCAGCAATGTATTGTCCACAACTTCCACAAAGCGCTCCGCCCCTATTCCCGTGGCAAAGAGGGGAACGTCAACGGCGGTATGCCCGAGCGTTGACCAGCTCACCGACGGGATCGCTCCCGCCTCCGAACGATCCTTCACCCGCAGGCCGCCCGTCTCGTGGTCCGCGGTTACCACCACCAGTGTGTCGTCCTGGAGCAGCGGGTGGTCCAACAGCATCTCCACCACGGCGTCCAGCTCGAGAACCTCCGGAATCAGGCGCTCAATATCGTTGGCGTGACCCGCATGGTCTATCCGAGCTGCCTCGATCATCAGGAAAAACTCACCGTCTTCCGCAGCAAGAAACTCCACGGCCCGTTCGGACATCTCTACGAGGCCCGGCATATCCGCCGGCCTGCCGTCATGCAGATACGGCAGATGCCCGTTCCCAAAGAGACCCACGATCCGGTGATCCGCGGTACGGGACGGTACCTGAGACCGAAGCTCCTCCCGGGTTGTCACCACCGTGTATCCCGCCTTGGTAGCACGTGCGGGGTCCATTCCGTACCCGCCCCCGCCGAGAATGACGTGTGGCCGCGATCCGGTGAGATAGTCGTGAGCGATCCCGTAGTAGTCTACGCGGCTCTCCACATGGGCACCAAACGCAGCGGGCGTTGCGTGGGTGGTATGCGCGGTGGTTACTAATCCTACCCGCCACCCGTTCATCGTAAGCTGCTCGCTGATGGACGGAAGATCCCCTCCATCACCGGGCAGGCGCACGCCCACGGCACCGTTTCGCACTTTTACCGCCGACGCCAGCGCCGTACCGGCTGCGGCCGAATCGGTAATCGCATGCGATGCGCTGGCCGTAGCCATCTCGGCGTATCGTGGCAGGCTCTGAAGTACCAGGCCCTCTTCCGTGCCGGTCTGGTAGAGACTTGCCGCCCGGAGCTGCTCAGCTCCCATCCCGTCCCCGATTACCAGGATCAGCCGTCGCGCAGGACCTGTCGGATCATCCTGGAGATCTGCGGATTCCACAGTTTCCACAGACTCGATCTCCTCGCCCGCTGCGTCTACCGTGGGCGAGGCGGGCGTAACCGGGGGAGGACTGGATGCTCCTGAACATGCCCCGAGAAGCAGCAGTCCAACTGGAATCGTCAGGAGAAGTAACACGCGGGAGTAGGTTCGCCGGGAGCGACCATGAGGTGAGACGGATCGGTTCATATGAGGTTCCTTAGAAAACAGAATAGCATACATCACTCATGACGGAATCCCTGAACCGACTGTCCTGCGCCGCGCAGGCCGCAACAAGCGGGATGAGTTAGCCAGAATTCCGATGTCCGGAATCGACTGCGCCGCCGCCGCCAGAATCGGCGGCAGCACCCCGATCGCCGCCAGGGTGAGGCCCAGGATGTTGTACACGGCGGTGAGGCCGATATTGGTATACACCACCCGCATCGTGCGGCGGGCGGTGAACAGCAACCCCGGCACCAGGTCCCAGTCTTCCCGGAGCAGGCACACATGGGCCGCTTCTATGGCGATATCCGATCCGATCGCCCCCATGGCGATTCCCACATCGGCCTGGACAAGGGCCGGGGCATCGTTAACTCCATCGCCCACCATGAGCACCCGTTCTCCTGCAGCCTGGTACTCGCGGACGATGCCGATCTTGTCCTCCGGCAACAGATCGGCACGGTAGTCTACCTCCAGTTCATTGGCGATGCGGCGTGCCACCGCGTCGGTGTCGCCGGTAAGAATTTCTATCCGGGTCAGTCCCATCTCTCGCACCGCTTGCAAGGCGGACTTCACGTCGGATCGCACCTCGTCAGCCACGGAGATCGTCCCCACCGTAACACCGCCGATCACCACATCCAGCAGCGTCTCACCGTCCGAGACAGCACTGCTCTTGTGCACCGCCACCGGTCGGTTTTCCACCACTGCTGACACGCCCCGGCCGTGCTCGGAGGCGAATTCCGAAGCCGGAGGCACATCAAGCTCCTCGGCAAGCGCCCGCTCCGTGACCGCCCGGGCGAGGGGGTGCTGTGAGTCCCGCTCCGCGGCGGCGGCGAGCCGAAGCACATCCTGCGCCGACCATGCCGGAGCCGGGTCAACGCGGGAGACGCGCATCGCCCCGGTGGTGACGGTTCCCGTTTTGTCGATGAGGAGCACGGTGGTCCGGGGTAGCATCTCGATATGGGCTCCGCCTTTTACGAGAAGCCCTCGCCGAGCGGAGGCGCCGATGGAGGCCATCATCGCAATGGGAGTTGCCAGAGCAAACGAGCAGGAACACGCCACCACCAGGACCGCAGCGGTGGCCAACGGATCGCGGCCGATCAGATAGGTGGTGGCGGCGATCGCCACCACGATCGGCAGGTACAAGGTGGAGAAGCGGTCCGCCACCCGCTGGACCTCACCGCGGTTGGCTTTAGCCTCTTCCGCAAGGCGGACCACCTTGCCGTAGGTAGTATCGCGGCCCACCGCCTCCACCGTCACCCGCAGGCTCCCGGTGGTGAGAATCGTGGCGGCGTATACCGAATCCCCACCGCTCACATCCACCGGAACCGATTCGCCGGTAATTGACGATTGATCGATCGCAGCGCTGCCCGCCACTACCGTGCCGTCCACCGGCACGCGATCTCCAGGACGCACCAGCACGATATCCCCCATCTCGAGCGCATCTACGGGTACCTGCTCGAGCGTTTCCTGCCGATGCGGTTCTCCGGCAGGTAGCGCTGGACTGACCCGTACCGCCGTGGCGGGAGCGAGACGCTCGAGGCCCTTTACCGCCTCCCGGGAACGCTCGGTAGTGAAGCGCTCAGCAAAATCGCCGGTTCGCATGAACAGGACCACAATCGCCGCCGTGATCCACTCCCCCACCACCAGGGCAGCGACCACTCCCAGTGACATCAGGGTGTGCGAGATAATTCTGCCTCGCAGCGCACTGCGGACGACGTTGGCAAACACGGGATAGCCCCCGAGGAGTACCGCAGTGAGCCCCACCCACCACGGAATGCGGCGGCTCACCTGATCAAGCAGGCCCAGCCATTCTCCGGCCACCACCACCAGGAGCACCACGCTGAAGACGAGGCCGAAGACGGTGAGCACCGACCCCGCAAGCTTCCGGGAGTGCGCCGCGGCCTCGCCGACGCGCGGGGAGGCACCATCTTGCTGACCGTCGGTATGAGGGGAGGAGTACCCCGCCCGCGAAACCGCCTGGCGGAGCACGGCGGGATCAAGATCGGGGTTGTGCAAGGTGACCTTGGCCCGTTCGGCACTGAGGAGCACCTGCGCATCCTCGACCCCGTCCACCGACTGCAGCGCCTCCTGTACATGGCGCGCGCAGTCGGCGCAGTCCATTCCACGAATCGGCAGTTCGATGACAGAGATCTGTTCTCGCGGTGCGGTATTGCTGATCATATAACTCAGGTTAACTCAGAGCATGGACGGCGTCTACGTCTGCGATACTTCGGCAAGCATACCCTGCAGGTGACTCGCGATGTCCTCGGGCCAGGGAGCGATCAGACGCTGAAACACCTCCCATTTCTGGGCGTATAGCGCCCGTACGGCTTCTTCAAACCCCACGAGGTTGCCGGCAAGAACCCACATCACGCTATGGACGGCGTCGATACGCTCCTGAACACGCTCCTCGGGAGACATGTTCTTCATCGCCTGCTCCACCAGCAACCGCAACGTCGCCGAGGCGCGCTTGGGTCTGCGCTCCAACCATTCCCAGTGACGCGGAAGAAGGCACACCTCTCCGCACTGCACTCCCATCCGTGGACGACCGGGCCCCCTTTTCGGCTGTTCCGGGATGACTCGCTGCAACAAGGTGTCCAAGCTCTCGTTCAGGTCGAATTCCACCTGGCGCCCGGTGTCATCGCGAAAGAAGAGAATCGGTTGGTCCGGGTGGTGGTGCGTGTGAAACTCAGTGTGCGCCAGAGCTAAAACGTGAGGGAGTTCTCCGGCGGCGATCCGCCGCGGTCCCGCAAAGGCGGTATAGGTTGTATCGTTTCTCATGGGAGTATATTACCCGGGTTTAATTGTCTTGTCTATAAATTCCTGGTTAATTGACCCTGCTCTCGTAGCGTGGCGGGTCTTCCCATGTCTACTCCGGCTTTTGCCCTGTTTCTTGCCGGCAGTTTTCGCTTACTCCACCCAGTTCTCCAGCGGCAAGCCGTCTATCCTGGCGAACTCGCGGGTGTTGTTGGTTACGAGGGTGGCATCGATAGATAGCGCATGGCAGGCGATCCACAGATCATTTCCGCCAACTGGAGTACCGGCTTGCTTGAGTCGGTTGGCATGATGGCCGTACAAACGGCAGAGCCTCTCGTCGACGGAATAGTCAACAGGTATCTTCCGGGTGAGATCTTGCAGCACGGAGAGAACCGTTTCGGTACGATTGCTCCCTTCCGCTCCTTTCACAAGTTCCGCGTACGTGACAAACGACATTGCCACGATGTCATCGTCGCTTACCGACGCGATTCGTTCTACCACCGCCGGAGGCTTGTGCTTCATCAAATAGATCAGGATGTTGGTATCCAGCAGCCACGTCACAGGATATCACGCTCCTGCACGACGCCTTGATCGCGGTGCGCCTCCTCAAACGCGGCGATATCAGCCGCATCGAGTCGGTTCAGGATCTCTATGAGGTGTGCCTCGCGCTCCTTCGGCTCGTCCGCTATCGGATGCAGCACGAGGTCGCCGTCCTCATTCTCAGAAATTTGTACGAGAGCAGTCCTGAGACGATACTCACGGGGAATCCGAACCGCCTGACTGTTTCCGTTGGTAAACACCCGCGTGGTCTTGGTTGTAGCCATAGCATTCCTCCCGTCTATGTACACACAGTATTGAGTGTACACACCCGCGTCAACAAGATGAATCGTACCTGACGATCGTCTGAGCCTTCGAGAGCGAGAGGCTCACGACTGCGCAGATTCATCTCGACGCTGTTCTTCCTTCAGTTCTTCCCGCCGGGAAATCTCGGCAGTGACGTGATCGATGCGCGTCTTGAGGCGCTTCTTGCGGTCGCTAATTTCCTGGCTCGCGTTTTGGCCGGCATCATCCTTGTCACCGAGGGACTTCAACTCCGCCTCCAACTTTTCCTGCAGCGCATACAGTACTTCGATCGATTCAGCCTGTTCCGCCCGGTCAAAGGCGATCGCTTCGATGTCAGTGTCGTCCTCCTGGGCACCAGCCTCGTCCGCCGGTTCGGAATCAGCAGCCTCTTCGGCGGGAGCCGCCGGCGGCACGTAGGAAACCGAGCCATCGGATGAGCGCCTGTCGGTGAGACTGGGTGAAGCGATCTCGATCTCCCGGCTGTGAAGTGTGGACAGAATCGCTCGCCTAAGCTCCGAGGTCTTGGTGAGGAGTGAGCTGGAATCATCAAGCAATCCGTACACGCGGTAGCGAATCGCGTGATCCAGGAGCTCTTCCACCAAGACAAACGGTTCGCCCAGCTCCACCTGCTCCGCGGCCTCCTTAAGTGCCGTTATCACCGATTCGTGGGGGCACGGTATACCCGATGGAGACGTCGACATTCACGAACGTTCCGCCCCGCCGGGTGACGTGAACCGCGTTCTGCGTCAGCAGCATGTTGGGAACGGTGACGATATCCTGGGTGATAAGCTGGATCTCGGTGTGAAACAGAGACAGGTCGGCCACCCGCCCCACCACTGAGTTGAACCGGATGAAATCCCCGGCGCGAAAGCCTTTGGTGACACGGAGCATGATTCCCGCCATGGCGTTTCCCACGAAGGTCGTTGAGGAGAGGGCGATCGCTTGTCGGTGACGCTCCGGGCAAGAACAAGTCGTCCTACGCCGATGACGAAGATCGCGCCCAGTGCCGTACCCAGCGTCCCGCTGTATTCAAGAAGTGTTTCGATCATTCTCTGTACTATATGACACCGGTAGCCACCACTCAATCCGTGCGAATCGAGGGCGCGGGTATCACGCGTGGGAAAGGTAATTTGATATTGACATCCGTCACGTGACACATTACAGTGGGATGTGATCAAGACGTTCGCTGACAGGTATACGCAAGAGATCTACATCACGGGAGCGTCGAAACGGTTCCCACCTGATGTTATAGGGCGAGCACGGAGAAGACTTGAGTACGTGAACGCGGCATCGCGATTGGAGGATCTCAGGGTTCCTCCCGGTAACAAACTGCACTCACTTGGACAAGACCGAGCAGGACAGTACGCGATTCGCGTGAACGATCAATGGCGTGTGTGTTTTCGGTTCGTAGACGGCGACGCGTATGACGTCGAGATCACAGACAATCATTAGTGAGGGAATGGGCGATGAGTATTCCAAATATCGAAGCAAGAGCAGCACGACCAGTTCATCCCGGCGAAATGCTGAGAGAGGATTTCATGCCCGATTTCGGACTCACCGTCTCTCGAATGGCCCACGCGTTGTGCGTTTCCCGCCAATCGGTGAATGAACTGGTTCGTGAACGTCGAGCGGTCAGTCCGGAGATGGCGCTGCGGCTGTCCAGGCTGTTTGGTAACTCCCCTGAGTTTTGGCTGAACGCGCAGCGTGCCGTCGATCTGTGGGATGCGGAGCAGACGGCTGGTCCGGACATAAAGCGTGTCGAGCCGCTGAGTGTCGCGTAGCCAAGAAATGAGATTGTAGAAGAGGTGTCTCAAATCCTCAGGAGGCCGTCTTTCCTACGGTCGGTTGCGTGCAGGCTATCCGGTGACTTCCGGTTTGCGCCTTCACTCTATCCGTGCGAATTGACAGCTCCTGAGCACGTCACGTAGGGTCCGGTGGAAGGAGTGATTTCGTGGAAGAAAGCCTGTTACCCGTGGTAATCGTTGGGTCGGTGGTTCCGATCATTGTGATACTGTTGGCGGGCTCCAACCAACAGCGTATCCTTCGAGCCACGGTAATCCGTCGAAAGAGAGGATCAAAAATGTCCGACGAGATGATGAAAAACCTGATAGGAAAACGATGCACCTTTTCCACCGGCCCCTTTGGTGAGACGTTCAAAAACGTCGAGGTCTTGGACGTCGACACCAACTGGATACGGGTAACCGACGGCAAGCGTGAACAGTTAGTTAACAGTGAGTATGTGACCACCGTGAGGATTGTGGGGGACGTTCGGGACCGCACGAACTGAGCACACCGGTGTCTTCAGACGAATCGCGGCTCGCGCCGCTCAATCCTCCCGATAACCGCCCCCATGGCGGCTACAAACAGAATCGTCAGTACCAGCCGGGTCACCATGAACTGCCACCCCAGAAAGCGCAGTTCAACGAGCTCCTGCGGGAGTTTTATGCACGCCCACGCCGACAGAAAGATCGTGATGTTCATGACGCCGGCTCCCTTGTCCCGGAGAGACCGGGCAAAGGGAAACGCCACGTACAGCGGTCCCGTGGGCAACGTACCCAACACAAACGCCAGCACCACACCGCGCAGCCCGGCAGATCCGCCCAGCAGTCGACTGATCATGTCATTTGAAATGAAGACCGTCATGAGGCCCATCAGGATCATCACCGCCGGTAATACCGTGACCAGCTCGATCGTGTAGTCGA
Source organism: uncultured Spirochaeta sp. (assembly GCA_964419735.1). Classification (GTDB taxonomy): domain Bacteria; phylum Spirochaetota; class Spirochaetia; order DSM-27196; family Alkalispirochaetaceae; genus Alkalispirochaeta. The sequence goes on along the minus strand of CAYQRW010000019.1, from coordinate 10,468 downwards.
CCACCGTCCGGGCAAACGCCTCCTCCGTGGCGGGGGTAAGATACACGAGGGCCAGTACCACCGCGCTCACCGCCAGTGCGGGGAGCCATTTCTTTATCTGAGAGGTGTTCCGCTTCATAGTATGGCCCCCATGATGAAGGCGATGGCCAGGGCAGCGAGAAAGCTCAGCCCGTTGCGCAGTAACGCAAACCGGCGGCCCAGCTCCTGCATCTCAAGCGGCAGCGTCACCACCCCGATCATGGTGAGGCTGGTAATGAACGCCGCCACCACGGTGATCGACGCCCCCTGATCCAACAGTGACGCCGACAGAGGAAACGCCAGAAGCGCGGGAATGTGCAGGATCCCGCCCACCAGCGCCACCAGAACCGCCCCGAACGGTCCCGACTGATCCCCCACAAACCGTTCCAGAGCCTCGGGAGAGACGAAGGCGAAGAGCGCTCCGATCAGCAAAATAATGATCACCACCATGGGAAGCATGCCCCACGTCATCTTTGCCGCGACCTTGAGGCCCCGCAGGGCCTGCCGTCGATCCCGCACCAGCGCCACCCCCAGGGCGATGCCGGCGATGCCGTTGATCGCCAATGCGGTAGGACTCATTGCACACCTCCCCGTTTTCGAAAAAACGACCCCAGATCGTCCATGGCCGAATAGAACACGGGAATCACGATCATCGTGAGGAACGTCGCCGCGGTCATGCCGCCGATGACGGCCACCGCCAACGGCGAAAAGCGTTCCGCCCCTAACGCCCATTCCATCGCTAACGGGATCATTCCCACGATGGTTGACAGGGAGGTCATCATGATCGGCCGGAAGCGGGCCCCCACCGACTCCTCGATGGCGGTGCGGCGATCCGCGCCGGCTTCCCGCCGCTGCTGAATGAAGTCGATCAGGATAATCGAGTTGTTCACCACGATACCGATGAGGAGTATCAACCCCACCAGGACCGGCATGGACACCGGCATGTCAGCGATCCACAACGCCGCGGCGATCCCAATCAGACTCAGGGGCACTGCCACCATCACCGTAATCGGATGACCAAACGACTTGAACTGCGCCACCAGGAGCAGGTACACCGCGATAAACGCGATCCCCAGCGCCCCCGCCAGCTCGCCCCGCGCGTCGGCCATGTCCGCCTCCTCGCCTTCCAGCGACACGCGGTATCCGGCGGGCACGGTCATATCCTGCAACGCCGCCTCCACATCGGCGGAGACGAAGTTCAGCGGCCGGTCCTGGTGGAGCGCCAGGATATCCAACTTGGGTTCCAAGTTCTCGCGAGTTACCAGACCCTGCACGGTTACTTCACGACCGTCTACGATCGAACCCACAGGAACGGTAGTTCCCGCGCGGGGAGCAAACGCGCGCACGTCGTAGGCGTCGTCCCGTTCCTGGCGGTACTCCGGCGCGTATCGCACGCGAATCGGGGTGTCTGAGGCTCCCGCTTGGGAGCCTCCGCGAAACACGCCGGCGTTTACGCCGTTCAGCGCCTGCGTCAGTTCCCGGGAGATATCCCGGGGGGGGACTCCCAGTTCACGAGCGCGTTCTACATCTACTGTAAGGTTTACCGAGCGCTGATCCAGCCGCCAGCTCCGGTAACTGTTGACCGTACCGGGCACCGCCGCCACCGTCTCCAGTACCTCATCACCGAGGCGATCGAGGATCACCGGATCGGGTCCCCTCAAACTCACGACGATACTGGAGGCGGTCGTGGCCACGGCGGTACTTCCCGACTCGCGCACAACAAGGTTCTCGATACCGGGGACGCGCGCCAACTGTGAACGAAGGCGGTCTTGGATCTCCCAAATCGACTCTTCCCGCTCAGTCCGGGGTGACCAGGTGATGGTGATATAGCCTTGTGTCGGACCTTGCACCCCGCCTCCACCGAAGGAGGTCATTCCCGGCTCAAATCCGATCTGGGAGGAAAGCCGCTCCAACTCACTCTCCGCCATAACGATCCGTTCTACCTCCGCCACCACCTGCTCAGTCTCTTCAAGTGATGAGCCCGAGGGTGTTTCCACCGTGATAAAGGTGTCGCCACCATCCATCTTGGGAAGCAATTCCATTCCCAGCGACAACAGCAACTGGGCGCCTCCGGCGAAGGAGGCCACCGCCACCAGCAGCACCACCCACCGGTGTCGCAGTGACCACTTGAGTATGTGGATGTACGCGAAGCGCAGACCGTCCATAAGGAATCCCCAGGGGCGGGCCATGGTCTGCGCGATCCGTTCCATCCGACCGTCATCGCCGGTGACTTTCATCGTAAGAATGGGCACCAAGAGCAACGCCACCAGAAGCGACGAGAGGAAGGCGATAATCATCGTAGCCGCCAGAGGACCAAACGTTTTACCCACAAAGCCGTAGAGGAAGAGCAGCGGGATCAGAACGGTGATCGTGGTGGCGTTTCCGGCGACCACCGCAAACTGGATCTCCTTGGCCCCGGCCATTGCCGCCTGAAACGGGGTGAGGGTGGAACTGCCGTCGGCGCGGAGCCCCTCCTGGTAGTGACGCGTGATGTTCTCGAGGACCACCACCGAAGCATCAACCACCATGCCCACCGCCAAGATCACGGCGGTCAGGGTCACCAGGTCTACCTGGATTCCAAAGAGCATCATCCCGGCGAACGTCAGGAGGAAGGACATCGGCATGGAAATCGCCACGACCAGACCGCGCCGAAAACTGCCGAGGAAGAGAAAGATGATGATCGTCGCCAGGACGAGCGCCTGACCCACCGCGCCCAGCATGTTGCCCACCACCATCTCCGTAAAGGAGGCGCTTTCGTCCGCTTCAACGATAGTGAGGTCAGGATAGTTGTGGCGGATTTCATCAAACTTCTCGCTCACCAAACTTACAACTTCCACCGTGTTGGCGTCTTCCTGCTTGAAGACCTGCAGGGCGATCGCGTTCTCACCGTTGACCCGAAACCGGGACATATCTTCGCCGGATCCCATTTCCACGGCAGCCAGGTCACCCACGAGTACTCGTTGGCCGGTGGGGGTGGTAATCGGTATCGAAGCCAGCTCTTCCGGGGAGCCACTTTGCTCGTCGATGCGAAAGCTGTACTGCTGCCCTTCGCTGCGAATTTCACCGGCCGGGAGGCTGACGTTGTGGGTGGAGATCGCCTCTACCACCGCGCCCAGGGGCAGATTGTGCGCCTCCAGCCGTGTGCGATCGACCTTGACTGAGAGTTCGGGCTGATAGCCACCAAAGACATCCACCAGCGCCACGCCGTCCACGCGCTGAATCTCCGGCGCGAGAAGATCCTCGGCGATGGTCCGCACCTCCGCCATGTTGTCCCCGGAGAGGCCCATCGTGATTACCGGGCGGTCGCTGGTGGAAAACTTCAGTACCTGTGGTTCCGCGATCGTCCGCGGCAGGGTTGCGCGGATGCGGGAAATCACGTTCTGCACGTCCACCGCCGCCAGATCCACCGACATATCGTAGCGAAACTCCACCGTCACCAGGGATAGTCCGTTCTGAGAGGAAGAGCTCACCTGCTCAACCCCCTCCAGCGATGCCACCTCCTCTTCGATCGGATCGGATACGAGGTCCGCCACATCTTCAGCGGCGGCACCAGGGTATGAGGTGAGCACGTTCACCAGCGGGGGAGATGTGTCGGGAAAGAGCTGAATCGGAAGATTGATATACGCCAGGATTCCGAAGATCACCGCCGCGATGAACAGCGGATATATCGAAAATCGATTCTTCAGTCCGTAGTCAGAGAGTGCCATTTAGTCCCTCCCCTCGCCGGCCACGGCGTATACCGGCAGCTCATCGCTGAGACCGGTGAGGTTCGTCACCGCCACCGGGGTAGTTCCGTTCCACTCGAAGCGCACGGCGGTCCAGCCGCCCTGGGTGATCCCCATTTCCACGTCGCGCCGATAGGCGGTCTCCTCGTGTACGAGAAACACATGGGGTGTACCACCGGGGTCCGCCACCGCCCGAGAGGGAACCGCCAACGCCGATTCCCGACGATTCAGGATAAACTCAGTCCGGATCGACGATCCCTTCCGGGGAAGGTTTCCCCGTGTTGAGATGGGTATAGTCACGGAGAACGTTCGCGCAGGCCCACTGGAAGTTGGTGAGATGGAAGTCACCTGGGCCTCAGTTGTCTCTCCGGGAGTGAGCGACAACTCCACGATCGTACCGATTTCGATTCCCCGGGACAGGTCTTCTTCCACCACGTCCACCCGAATTTCCCGCGTCACGTCGCCGATAAGAATCAACGGCTGCCCCGGCATCACCGGTTGACCGATTTCCGCGGTCCAGTCCAACACCGTTCCGTCAAAGGGAGCGGTGACCACAGTTTTTGCCAGCTGGGCCTCCGCCTCACTCACACCGGCCCGGGCGGTGCGCAGCGCGCGTTGACTGGATTCGGCCTGTTCCGGCGCCAGCGCCCCCTGCTCCACCAACCGCGTGTCCGTCTCGTGACGTCGCCGCCAATAATCCACTTCGGCGCTCAGCCGTTCCACCGCCGCTTCCATTTCCGGCGACTCCAGTCGGGCGATGACGGTTCCCTGCTGGAACACATCGCCCTCCTGCACCGGAAGCTCCACCAGGGTCCCCTGGACCCGAGAAATGATGGGCACTTCCTGTGCGGCAAAGACCGTTCCCACATAGGAGATCCGATTTTCCAGCGTCCGGTATTCCGGCTGCTGCACGCGAACCGCCACCGGGTCAGCGGCGGCGGCGGCTTCCGTCCGGCCTGTGGGTTGGCCCGTGGTGGACGGTGTTCCGTTGGACGCCGCGTCATCCCCGCCAAGACGGGAACATCCGCCGAGAAGGGCAATTACGGCCAACGCCACGATTCCGGTGCGCAGGGTATGGGTAGTGGTCATCGTAGTATTCATGTCAATTACTCCTGAATAAGGGATTGAATGCGAGGCGCTGAGAGCTCCCCGGTTATTTCTGAATGGGTGAGGTACGCCAGGAGCTGGTCGTAACGGGTGCTCTGCTGGTGCATACGCAATTCCAGCAGAGTTGTTTCCGCAGTAAGGAGCTCGCTGAGCGAGCCCCGGCCCTCCTGGAAGCGATCTTCCACCGCCTGCACCGCGCGTTCCTGATTTTCTACGGCGGACTGCAACAGTTCACCGCGCTCCGCGGCGTTGTGCCATTGGCGTTGCAGGATTCCCGCATCGGCAAGGGTTTCCGTGGTGACTGCGGCGCGGTTATGTTCCGCCGAGAGCAGGTCGGCTTCAGCTACGCTGAGACGCGCGCGCCGCTCGCCACCGGTGAGAATCGGCACGGTCACCGCCAGGCCCAGGGACCACTCCGCGTTGAAGTTGAGGTCGGATCCGGAGCGGAACGACTGCGTGGCGAACCCATCGATCCGCGGGGCAAAGGAGGTTCGCGCAGCGTCTCGAGCAGCTTGGGCGGCGAGATATTGCGCTTCCGCAACTTGCGCTGCCGGCCCACCGATCCGTTCTTCCGAGGTGGGGATCGGCGGCGGGTCCCTGAACTGCGGAACCACCGGTGAAACTGGTTCGTCGCGACCCAGCAAGGTGGCCAGACGGTAGGAGAGTTCCTCCTGACGCTGACGAAGTTCCAGCCGATCCGATAGCACCGTCTGAAGCGAGGCCTGCACTTCCGCCACCGCCGTGGGAGGAACGCGTCCTTCCTCGGTGAGGGTGCGCAGCTCCGAGAGGCGCCGCTCCAGGGCGCGCACGTGACCATCCATGAGGGTCAGGTTATCGGCGAGCTGTCCGTTCTGGACGAAGATCTCCGTTACCGCCGCGATAATCCGCTGCTCCGCCTCTTCTCGGCGCGCGCGCTCCGCGTCCACCCCCTGACGGGAGGCGCGGATTCCCGAGAACGCCGAGAGGTTCAAGATCGGCACGTCCAGACGCAGTACCCCAGTGTAGATTTGATCGTCCAAATCCAGGGGACTTGGATTCTGCGGACTGGGCAGCTCCCGCATGGGGGTCACCAGGTTGGGTTCCTCCGAACGGGTGTAGTCGCCTTTGGCCGCGAAATCGGGAAGTATGGCGCTCCGCGCCTGATCCACACTTGCCTGGGCGCGCTGAATCTGAGCGCCGGCGGCCTGGAGCCGGGAGTTGGAGCTGAGCGCCTCCTCCACGGCCTTCACCAAGGTGATCTCCTCGGCGGCGGCCGGCGAGAGCGCCGCGAGTGTTGCGAGCGTGATGAAGACGATCAAGACCAAGCGCGACGAGGCCGAATTCCGTAGACGTATTGTGTGTGCTGTATGTCGTTGTTCCATTGGTGTCGCCCTCCCGAGCTTCTGTAGTGAATATTAACTAACCTATGTGGTGTAGGATTTTCCGGTGGTAGCTTCCTCCGACTATCCCACCGGTACTGCGCGTGGGTTCATATCACGGCGAGACCGCCACCATCGCAACCACCGAATCGGCCAGACGCGCGCCTTCGGCTTCCAGATCGAAGCCGTAGTCGTTGAGGCGCCAGCGCGTCACAAGCAGACGCAGCGCGCCCAAGGTTACCATCGCCAGATGCTCCAGGGGAACGTCCGAACGGAGACGGCCCGCGGCGATTCCTTCCTCCAGGATGTGCCGCACGTAGCCCTCGGCGGCACCCATAATGCCGGTCATCGACTCCACTAACTCGGGATGATTCTTGAAGATCTCTTCAGAGAAGAGCACCGCCGATGTTGCCGGGGACTCCACAAAACGCCGGGTATGCCGCCGGAAGAGCTCACGGATCTTGTCCTCCGGTGAACGGTCGGACTCGACGATCTCCCACAGTACGATTCGACTCCACTGGGAGAAGTGCTCCAAGATCGCCACCAGGATAGCCAACTTATTCTCGAAGTGGCGGTAGAGCGCCGGCTCACTGATTCCAATCCGACGGGAGAGCTCTTTGGTGGTGAGCTTCTGAATGCCCTCTTCCGCGATAATTGCGATCGCGGTGTCCATGATTTCCTGCTGGCGGTCGGTTGTGTTCATGCGCGTCCCTTGTAAGTTAGTGAATACTCACTACAATCTATCTCGCTGGACACGGCCTGTCAACCGTATTTCGTAATTTCCGCACCCCTCCGGCCCAGCTCGCCATTCCACCGTAGGTGTGATCCAGCTTCATACAAGACCTGTACTTCGTTCATATTTCGTTTACCTCTTCCTGCATATAGTTTTTGTTATGAAGAACAGGCTATCACCGACAACGATGCGGATCGCACTCGTCGTAATGGCACTCACCGCCACCATCCCCACTCCAGTTACCGCACTTACCTTCGACGACATATTAGCTCAGATCGGGGCCACCATCCCCGTACAGGAAAGCCAATTGGCTCGCGAAGTCGCAGAAGAGCGGCTGGCGCTCTCACAGTTTTCTGGAGATCCACGCCTCACGTTCACTCCATCTACCACTTTAGCCGGCATCGACGGCAATTGGAGCGTAGCGGAAACCGAATACCGCGGTTCCCTGGCGGCAGAACTTCCGCTCGGGCTCTCCCCCGCCGCGCAGAACACCGTTGCCACCGCGGGAGATTCACTGACCCGGGCACACGCGGCTGAAGAGTACAGCTATGCCGCGGCCTATGCTGATCTGTTGAGCGCCTACCACGCGGCGTGGCTGGCGCAGCGCGAGGCGGAAGTACTGGAAACGGAGCTCGCGGCGATGCAGGAGACCGCTCGGGTAGCCTACGATCGTTTTGATCGGGGGATCGCCTCATTGCGGGAGGTTCAGGCAGCGGAAGAGGACCTGGTGGCGGCGGAACTTGCCTCTCGAGAAGGCGCCCTGGCACAGCGGCTGCGCTCGATCGAACTCCTCTCTCTGGCGGGAATGCCGCGAACACCACCGGCTTCCCTGGAACGAGCGCAAATCACGCTCGCCGAGATTCCTCGTCCTCCGGAACTCACGCTGTGGGCGGTCACGCACGATCCGCGGCTGCAGGGCTCCCGTGATACGATCGCCGCCTCACTCCGAGAGATCGACGCACTGGACGGCGTCGTCGCCGCCCCCACCGTCCGGACCGGCTTCTCAGGCAACGACCAGTCGGTCTCTGCCGCGTTCAACACCGAAAACCGCGCCCTCTCACTCACCTACGGCTTTCCAGTGGCCACCGTGGGATCCTTGGAATCGAATCGAACCAGTTCATCGGATACCACTACCAGTAGCTGGGAGCTCTCCTTTTCCGTCGCACTCCCCCTCCAGACCACCGGTTCTCCCACCCGGGAGACGCGCCTCGCCGCCGGCGAGCAGGCACAAACAGCTCTGGAGATCACCGCGGTCGAACGAGATGTGGCGGTGGAAATCCGATCGCTCTATCAGGAGTATGAACTGGCCGGCGATCGCATCGATGACGCTCAGCGCGCGCTGCAGGTAGCAGAGGAGCTCCGAGATACAATAGCCGCTCGCCACGCCGACGGACGCGCCACCACTGCCGACCTTCTCGCCGCGGAGGCGCAGTACCAGCGCGCCCGCTATCGTTTAGAAGCCGCCGAGATCGCTCGGGAAGACGCCAAGCTGCGTACGGCCCGGGCGGCCTCATACCTCACCCAACTGATAGGAACGATCTACCCATGAAAAAGACATCTGCAAAACGCACCCGTATCGTACTGACCATCCTCGCCCTGGTACTCATCGCCGCGGGAACCTGGTTCGTTCTCGGTCGCTCCCCCGATACCACTACGGAAGCAGACGCTTCGCAGGCCGGGGAACACGAACTGGCCGCGATTGAAGCGCAGCCGGGTTCGATATCGATAACTGTGGAGGCACCGGCGGTGGTAGAACCGTTTCGCAGCCTCTCCGTCCGCGGCGGCGTCACCGGCACCGTGGTTGAAACGGTTGCGGTAGGTGAAGCAGTGGCCGCCGGCGATGTGCTCGTGCGGTTTGAGGGAGCGGAGTTCCGCCGGGCCCTGAATCAAGCCGAACTCAACCTACAGCAGGCCCAGATCGATCTCCAACGGGCTCAAGTCAACCTGGATCGCGCCCAGAGAAACCGAGACGACACGGAGGCACTCTTTCTATCGGGCTCGGTGAACCGGGCCGACCGCGACGCCGCGCGGGAAGTGCATTCCCTGGCTCGATTGGACCGCAACGTGGCGGAGATTCGCGTCAATCAGACCGCGCTGACGGTGGACGCCGCCGCCGCCGATCTCGCCGCCACGGAGGTGCGCGCCCCCTACAACGGAGTCGTTCTGGAAACTCAAGTGGGTACCGGCGATATCGCCTCCAGCGGCACCGTGCTCCTGACGTTTGCCGATGTCAGCCGCCTGCGGATACTGGCGGAGGTGGATGAGTTTGATGTGGGCGTGGTGGAACCGGGCATGCCGGTGCGCATCACCGCCGACGCCCTGGGCGAAGAGGAGCTCTCCTCCACGCTGGAGCGGGTAAGTCCCGGCGCGGAAGTGATCAATAATATCTCGATCTTCACCGTTTCCAGCGTAATACGGACCGATCAGGCAGGGTTGCGTCCGGGCATGAGCGCCGATCTCACCGTACTGGTCAGCGACGACACCGGGCTGATCGTGCCCAGCAACGCCGTCTCCTCCGTGCGGGGCCGGGCGTACCTGGACGTCTATGAGAACGAAGAGGTGGTGACCAAACGGGTAGTAGCCGGAACCGACGACGGCCGGGAGACGGTAATTCTCGAGGGCCTTGAGGAGGGCGCGCTGGTCGTGGTGCCGGAGGTGCCGGGATTCTCCCTGGCCACCGGCGGCGCCGACGCCGAGGGCTCATCGATTATTCCGATTTCGGTACCCGGTGCCGGGGGTGGGCGCTAAGATGGCGGATATCATCACGCTCGACGGGGTGACGCGCCACTATCCGATGGGCCCCACCACCGTGAAGGCGGTGGACGGCGTATCTCTGACGGTATCGGAAGGCGAGTTTGCCGCGGTGATCGGGCCCAGTGGCTCGGGGAAATCGACGCTCATGAACATCATCGGCTGTCTCGATTCGCCCTCCTCAGGACAGTATCAGCTGGCCGGCACCGATGTATCGGAGATGAATCGAACCAGTCTGGCGCGGGTGCGCAACCGCTACATCGGATTCGTCTTTCAGACGTTCAACCTGCTCGGCCGGGAGACCGCGGCAGAAAATGTGGAACTGCCGCTGATCTACGCCGGCGTTCCCGCCCGGGAGCGGCGGGAACGCGCTCGGGAGATGCTCAAACGGGTGAATCTGGATGACCGCTGGGATCACGTTCCCAACCAGCTCTCCGGTGGCCAGCGGCAGCGGGTGGCTATCGCCCGGGCGCTCGCAACAGAACCGGCGATTATCCTGGCGGACGAACCCACTGGGGCGCTGGACAGCCGCACCGGAGTCGAAATTATGGAGCTCTTCCATGCGCTCAATGCCGAGGGCGTGACCCTGGTAATGGTCACCCATGACCGAGACTTGGCGGCCCAAGCGAAACGGGTAATCCAGATCAGCGACGGCACCGTCCTGCAGGACACCCCCGTAACGGAGTTCGCCCTATGAAGTGGTTTGCCATGCGAGAAAGCCTGCTCATGAGCCTGCGCAGCATCGCCTCCAACAAGATCCGCTCCCTCCTCACCGC
>CAYQRW010000018.1:19106-24542 GCA_964419735.1 uncultured Spirochaeta sp. | reverse complement strand
GCAGCGCTGGAGCGCCGCTTCCAGACGATCGTGGTGGATGAGCCCACCGTGGACGACACGATTCAGATCCTCAAAGGAATCAAGGAACGCTACGAGCAGCACCACCATGTATCCTATACGCCGGGAGCGATCGAGGTGGCGGCGGTGATGTCACGCCGCTACATAGCCGACCGCTTTCTGCCGGACAAGGCGATCGACCTGATCGATGAGGCGGGGAGCCGCAAGCGCATTAACAACAGCGTGCGCCCCACGGAAATCGCGGAATTGGAACAGGAAATCGAGCGGCTGAACTCAGAGAAGCTGGCGCTGGTGAACAGCCAGAACTACGAGCGCGCCGCCGCCGTCCGCGATGAGGTCCGCCAGTTGAAGGAGCGGGTGGACGAGCTGCGCAGTCAGTGGAAGGTGACGCTTCGCAACGAAGAAACGATCGTAGATGCGGAAGACGTCAACTTCGTACTGAGTGAAATCACCGGAATTCCGCTGGTGCGTCTGGCACAGACGGAGAGTGAGAAACTGTTGCACATCGAAGAGGAGCTGCATCGCCGAGTGATCGGCCAGGACGACGCGATTCAGGCGATCGCCAGCTCGATCCGGCGCAGCCGGACCGGACTGAGCGCTCCGGAGCGTCCCATGGGGTCGTTTATCTTCCTCGGCCCCACCGGAGTCGGCAAGAGTCTGCTGGCAAAGACGTTGGCGGAGTTTCTCTTCGGCAGTGATGAGGCGCTGATCCGCATCGATATGTCGGATTACATGGAGAAGCACAACGTATCTCGTCTGGTAGGAGCTCCTCCGGGCTACGTGGGCTACGATGAGGGCGGTGTGCTCACCGAGAAGATCCGTCGTAAACCGTACTCCGTGGTTCTTCTGGATGAAATCGAAAAGGCGCACCCAGATGTGTTCAATATTCTGTTGCAGATCCTCGAGGAAGGCGAACTGCAGGACAATCTGGGGCACAAGGTGAACTTCCGTAACACCGTGCTGATTATGACCTCGAACGCCGGGGCGCGGGAGATTACGCGCGACGCCACGGTGGGCTTCCGCAGTGAAGAGGGAATTATGGATCACAAGGAGATCCGTTCTTCCGCGATGAATGAGCTGCGGCGGCTCTTCCGGCCGGAGTTCATTAACCGGGTCGACGAGATCGTGGTCTTTCATAGTCTCAGCGACAAGCAGATTCGTAATATCCTCGATATCCTGTTGGGTGATGTACAGACGCGCTTGGCTGAGCGGGAGATCATTCTCGAGGTGAATCGCCCCGCCCGGGACCTCCTGATTGAGAAGGGGTACGATATCAAGTATGGGGCGCGGCCGTTCCGCCGGACGTTGCAGCGTGAAATAGAAGATCCCCTGGCGATGGAGATTCTCCGGGGCCGCTTTGGTCAGGGATCGCACATCGTGGTGGGTGTGCGAAAAGGGGAGATCGTCTTCCGCGAGAAGAAGCGCAAGACGAGAAATATCACTCCCGGCGCTCAGGAGGGGCAGAAACAGCTCCCCGCCGCTGAAGCAGGCGCGATGGCCGGTGCCTCCGGGCAGACCGGATCTGGACCCGCCGACAGCGACCAGTCCGACTCCGGGTTACAGTCGCAACCGGATAGCAGCCCCGGCGACTTCCGTCTCGGCGACGATCGCTAACGGTGGTAGCCTAATGGCCCTCATGATTCGCCCGGTTCGGGAGGCAAGCAGCCGTCTCGGCCGGGCGTTTTTTTCGTTTCCCACCGGACTCTACGCGGACAATCCCTACTGGGTGCCACCGCTGGTGGCCGGAACCAAGCGCATTCTCTCCCACAAGCACCCCTTCTTTCGCCACTCCTCGGGAGAGGCGTTTGTCATTATCGACGGGCAGCGGGCCGTGGGGCGCTTTCTCATGCTGGAACCGCGTCTGTACAACGAGTACAGCGGGAATCGGGACGTCCGCTTGGGCATGCCGGAGGCGGTGGATCGGGATGAGGTGTGGGACGCCCTGTTTAGCCACGCCCGGCAGTGGGCGGTTGAGCGGGGAGCGCAGCGCCTGATCGGGCCGCAGCACTTTTCCCCCATGGATGGCTCCGGGGTGCTGGTGGAGGGGTTTGACCAACGTGCCTCGATGACGATGATGCCCTACCACCTGCCGTTCGTGCAGCGCCAGTTTGAGCGCGCCGGCTTTGAGAAGTACAAGGATTTCCTCTCGGCGATCTCCCGGGCGGAGGGTTTCGAGGTTCCCGATAAAATCCGCCGTGTGGCGGTGCTCGCCGCACAGCGCTCCGGCCTCCGGGTGGAGCATCCCCGAAACGCCCGTGACCTCCGCCGGCTCGGTGCGGAAGTGGGCTCGGTCTATAACCGGGCCTGGAGCGACCACCAGGAGTTTCGCCCGCTTACCGACGCGGAGTTGGCGCACCTGGTGAGCGACCTGGTGACGGTGGCCACTCCGCGGTTGATTACGGTGCTCCGCGGCCGGAACGGTGAGCTGGCGGGGTTTGTCCTGCCCTTTCCGGACCTCAGTGCGGCGCTCCAGCGTGCTGGGGGCCACCTGGGGCTGCGTACCGTGCTGGACCTCGCCCGGGAGCGCCGCCGAACCACGCATTGCATCGTGAACGGGCTGGGTATCCTGCCGGAGTATCGCAACCGGGGAGGTACCGCGCTGCTTTACACCGATCTGGTGGACCGGTTGCAGCGATCGGGTTTCCAGACCGCGGAGATGACCCAAATCGCGGAAACCACCGATCTCATGCTCAGCGATCTGCACACCCTAGGTGGGGAGATTTACAAGCGGCACCGCGTGTACCAGCTGGCGCTCTAACGGTCCCCGGTCTACCAGATGGGGCGTCACGGTCCGCCGTCCTCACACCTGGCCATGATCCAAGAAACTGTAGTAGCCGGTGGGTGAGAAGATGATGTGATCCAAAAGGCGGATCCCTACGATCTCCCCGGCGTCTCTCAGGGACCGCGTCACCAGCTGGTCGTCGTCGCTGGGGTGCACGTTGCCGCTGGGATGGTTATGGGCACAGATAATTGCCGTGGCCCGGTCGGTGAGGGCGCCGGCAAACACCTCTCGGGGGTGGACCAGCGTACGGTTCACCAGTCCGATGGAAACTACGCGAATCCGTTCCACCTCGTGGGCGCCGTTGAGGGTGACGGTGATAAAATGCTCCTGGGGACGGTCGGCGTAGTGCTGGAGGAGGGGGACGGCGTCTCCTGGTTCGCGGATGCGGTAACTTCTGGGCGCCATGACGCGGCGGCCCAGCTCCAGTGCGGCGGCGAGCTGCGTTGCTTTGGCCGGACCCATCCCCCCGATTCGCATCAGCGTCTCCGGGGTGCTGGCATAGTTGTCGCGGTCCAGGACGGAGAGCACCCGTCCCGCCAGGGTGAACACGTCACAGGAGGCGCTGCCGCTGCCTAGGACGACGGCCAGTAATTCGCGGTCGCTGAGGGTGCCTGCTCCGGCGGAGAGGATTCGCTCCCGTGGCTTGGGGAGCGCTGGGGCTCCCGGTATTCGTTGTTCTTCTTGTACGATCACACTTCTAAGACGGCCCGTGGGGCCACGCTGCTTTTTCTGGAGCGATATTTCTGCTATATTATGGGTATGGGAGAAATCAAATCCGCTCTGGAACGAGCGTTGGAACGCACTCAAGATATCAAGAGCGATCCCGAGTCGCTGCGACGACACGAGGCCGAAACCGAAGGCAAGCGGCTGTACGCGCGGCTTCGCAACGGCGAGGATGTGGATATCAAGCAGGTCCTCAAGGACCAGCCCAAGGACCGGCGCCGTTGGATGCGGCAGGGACTGTTTGACGTTGCGATCGGGAACTTGACGCTTCCGCAACACGAGGCGGAACTTGCCAATGTAGACACGGCGGAGTCGGTGCTTTCGGAACTGGTCCGGGATCGCGGGACGTTGCAGGAGCTGATGAAACAGATCCGGCAGTTCTTCTCGCAGTATCTCTCAGACAAGCAACAACTCTCCGACACGCTCCACAAACAGTACGAGCCTCGGATGAAGCAGAAAGAGCAGCAGTACGCCCAGCAGTACGGGCGACAGGTCAAGCTTGATCCGATGCAAGACCCGGAGTTTTCCCAGGTGATGCAGGATAATATGGAGCATCTTGATTCGCAGTACCGGGGAGCGCTGGAAGAGGTCTACACCCACCTGCGCACGATGTTCGCCCCATAACGTGAACCTGCCCCGCGTTAAGCACGGTACCGTCACGATTCTCTCGATAGACGGTGGCGGGATTCGGGGACTTATTCCCGCGCTTATCGTTGAAGATATCCTGCGGCGGGTGCGCTTTTTACGATCCCGCACCGGCCGGCGTGGGGAGATTCGATCCTGCGACCTCTTCGATATCTTTGCCGGGACCTCTACCGGCGCCCTGTTGACGTTGGGACTGACGCTGCCGGAGCCCTACACCCCGTCTGAGATCGTGGAGGTGTACCGCCGCAAGGCGGGAGCGATCTTCCCGGTGAGCCGTTTCTCCTCGGTGCTGGCGATGCGGCAGGTCTTCGCGGAGAAGTACGATCACCGTCCCCTGGAAACGGTGCTCTCCGATCTGTTTGGTGATATCCGTCTCAGCCAGGCGCGGTCCAACGTGATCGTTGCCGCCTATAACACCGACGACCGGGGCCCGTTTTTCTTTAAGCACTACACGGAACAGGCAACTCGTCACCACCCACGGCTGCGCGCTGCAGCCGCCGAAAACCAGGACTTCTATCTGCGGGATGTGGCCCGCGCCACCTCGGCGGCGCCCACCTATTTTGTTCCCGCCCAGATCACCTCCCTCGCCGGAACCACCTATAGCCTGGTTGACGGCGGGCTGGTGGCCAACAACCCGGCCCTCAGTGCCTACGTGGAGGCGCGTAAGCTGTATCGCGATGCCCGACGCTACGTGATCGTTTCGATCGGTACCGGCCGCAGTGGCCGCCGGTTTCGCCACGAGGTCATTAAGCGCTGGGGCTACCTGGACTGGGTGTCACCGACGCACGGCGTTCCGGTGACCTCTATGATGTGGGATGGGCAGAGTGAGTCGGTAGCGCACGCGCTGAAGAGCCTGCCCCGGGTGGAGTACTTCCGCTTCAATGCCGACCTGGGAACGGTGAGCGAGGAAATGGATGACGCCCGGGAGGAGAACCTCCATCGGGTTGAGGCGCTGGCCCGCGAGATCATCGCCGATCACCGGCCGGACCTCCACCGGCTGGCCAAACTCATCTACCGTCGCCGCCTGAACGATTCCCGCTGATCGTCTGGAGCCAGGATTCCGGTATCGACATGACCGGATAGATGTACCCCAGCTGGCTGGTGTCAAACCCCACGACTTCGGTGGTGAGCCCCACCAGCCGCATCTGGTCATCCAGAGCGGCTCCCCCCGAACTCCCTTCATTAATCACCGCGTCGGTCTTAATGATCCGGCCGAAGGGTACGGTCTGAAATCCCGCCACCACGCCGCGGGTGTAGGTCACGGTACT
>CAYQRW010000018.1:0-19006 GCA_964419735.1 uncultured Spirochaeta sp. | reverse complement strand
ATATCCTCGGCGGGCGTGTCAGCGTAGTTCACGATGACATGGCGGTTGGTGAGGATATGGCCCTCGCGGCTCACGAGGACTCCGGAACCCCCACCGTAATCGGTGAGAATCTCAACGGTTGCCAGCACGGACCGATTGAGCCCACTCTCCGCGGAGGGATAGGTAATCGCAGTACGAAGCGCCTCCGGTGGTTCGTGGGAGTCATGGACCGTAAGTGTATACGGGGATGGAAAACTATCGGAGACCTGATCGAGCACCATTACGTAGTACGTACCCGGCCGGAGCGCCGGGCCACTGTTGCGGTCAATCGTGAGGGATTCGGTAGATCGGATCGACTGAGAGCGGTGATCGGCCTCCCACCGATCTAAGGGAGCCTCACCACGGCTCAGAAAGAGGTCCAGATCGCCGGTGGTATCGCTAATGTCCAGACGGAGTGCCGGGGTCCCGGTGGGAACGGTGACACGGTACAGGTGAGCCATCGCCTCCTCCGGGAGCAGCACCGCGCTCACCGAGGCGGAGGTGGAGAGTTCACGGCGGACAGTGGGTTGCACCACGGAGAAGGTGATCTGGAAGGGAATTTGGGTGAGTTCTTCTCCATCCACCACCGGAGGGTGGGAGAGCTGGTAGAGCACCTCAAAATCGAAGTAGCCGCCTTCCAGGGCAGGATCGCCATTACGACGCAGGGAGAGGGTTTCATTGTACGCCGGCTGTTCGGAGAACGTTACCATTTCACCGGTGGTGGTATACATCACCAGATCCAGATCCGCCGGCGCATCCTCGATTTCCACGGTCAGCGCAAAAGCGTCCTCCGGCAGTTTTACGCGGTACGTGAGCGCATGGACCTCGGTATCCACCAATGGAAGCACCGCCTGCACCGGCTCGTTGAGCGGGGCGATACGCGTACGGACCTTGTCCTGACCGAAGATCGTACCGGTGAACGCCACCAAGATAACCAGGAAGATAACTACCGCACGGTATCGCATGTCCTACCTCACGTAGAGAATCGTAATGAGTACAGCCGGTGCATCTTGGATTCGAGATCATCGGCGCTGACGTAACGCGCCTCCCGAACTGTCTCGCGCCCATCCACAAACAGCACGATTCCGGGAATAGTGAAAATCGAATACTCCCCGGCAGCCTCCGGGAAATCGTCCAGGTTTACGTAATAGGCCTGCGCCTCGGGGAGGGCGGCCACCATATCGCGGACCTTGGGTTTGAGCGCGGTGCACACGCCACAGTCCGGCCGGGAAAAATAGGCCACCACAAACGGCGTTTCGGCGATGAGCTGATTCAGTTCTGCGAGAGATGCAACATCGGTCATTATGCGTACGAGTATAGCGGTTTCCCCGCGCTCTGTGCTATACTCCGCCGCCGCACACAACGCTCGAGTCCAACGAACGAAGGAAGTTTTCTATGCCGCTCAATGTCGGAATCGTCGGTTTGCCCAACGTGGGCAAATCCACCATATTTTCAGCGCTCACCTCGGTCCCCGCTGAGGCGGCGAACTATCCCTTCTGCACGATTGATCCCAATGTGGGTATCGTGCCCGTACCGGATGAACGTCTTCAGAAACTGTCTGAGATCATTCCCACGGAGAAGGTGATCCCCACTGTGGTGGAATTCGTGGATATTGCCGGTCTTGTACGGGGCGCGAGCAAGGGTGAGGGACGGGGGAACCAGTTCCTGGCCCACATTCGCGAGACGGGAATTATCGCCCACGTGGTCCGCTGCTTTGACGATGATGACGTGACCCACGTGGATGGTTCCATCGACCCGATTCGGGATATCGAAACGATCGATATCGAACTGGCGCTGGCGGATCTGGAAACGGTGACCCGCCGGCGGGAGCGTCTCGAAAAAGAGCTGAAATCCCACGACAAGAAGATCGCTGCCACCGCCAAGGCGGTGCAGCCGGTCTTGGATTTGCTCACCGCCCACCTGCAGGAGGGGCGGCCGGCGCGATCACTGGAGATGACGCCGGAACAGCGAGCGCTGATCTATG
Source organism: uncultured Spirochaeta sp. (assembly GCA_964419735.1). GTDB lineage: Bacteria > Spirochaetota > Spirochaetia > DSM-27196 > Alkalispirochaetaceae > Alkalispirochaeta. The sequence continues at coordinate 17,004 of CAYQRW010000018.1, read as the reverse complement.
ATCTCCACCTGTTGACGGTGAAACCGGTGCTCTACGTGTGCAACGTGGACGAATCGGGAATGGACGGCGGCTCCCCGTATGAGACGCTGGTCCGGGACCACGCCACGCGGGAGGGCGCCGAGGTGGTGCGGATCTGCGGACAGCTGGAGGCGGAGATTGCAGCCCTCGAGACCGAGGAGGAACGGCAGGCGTTTCTCGAGGATGCCGGCCTCCAGGAACCGGGGCTGGCGCAATTGATCCGCAGCGGGTATCGCGGGTTGGGTATGCGCACCTTCTTCACCGCGGGGCCCAAGGAAAATCGGGCGTGGACGTTCCGGGAGGGTGCCACCGCACCGGAGGCGGCGGGGGTGATCCACACCGACTTCCAGAAAGGCTTCATCCGCGCCGAGACCTACCACATCGAGGATCTGTTCACCTACGGCAGTGAGCAGAAGGTCCGGGAGGCGGGCAAGCTTCGCCAGGAGGGCAAGGAGTACCGAGTAAAGGACGGTGACGTGATGTTCTTCAAGTTCAACACTTGAGGCGCCGCCCTCGAACTCGCTGCCGCTGTCGAACCCGCCGCCCTCGAACTCGCTGCCGCTGTCGAACCCGCCGCCGCCGTCGAACCCGTTAGTCGGTGAGTCCCAAGTTTTTCCCCTCCAGCAGGGAGCGGTAGCGCCGGGTGAACTGACGCCACACCACCACGAACAGCGCCGCCAGCACCGGCCCCACGAGAAATCCGATCAACCCCAGCCAGGCGATGCCGCCGATCGTCGAGAGTAGCGCCAACGCCGGATGCAGACCCGACCGGTCTCCCAGGAGCTTCGGTTTCACCACGTTCTGGGTGATCGCCACTCCCACCGCGCCGGTGATGATGATCACCAGACCGGCCACCACTCGGCCGGAGAGGATCAATACCAGCCCCGCTGGAATCAGTACCAGGTTTGTGCCGATCAGGGGAATCATGGACAACACCATCGTGATCACGCCCCACAGAAAGGGACTGGGAAGCTGAAAGATCACAAACAACACCGTCGCCAGCCCCCCTTCCAACAGTCCGATGATAATCGTACTGATCAAGGTGGCGCTGGTAGTGTTGAACGTCTCGGCAACGATCTGGTCCATGTCATGATTACTTACCGGGAGCGTTTCGTAGACGCGGTCCACCAGACGGCGTCCGTCGACAAAGAAGAAGAAGAGCAGCAGTAGAATGATCGCGAAATTGAAGATGGCTGCGGTGATATTGCCGATAGATCGCTGGGAGAGGCGCAGCAGGTAGTCGCCGGAGGTGGACAGGATTTCGCGAATCGAATTCGTGATCTCCTCGGTAGAAAATTGGGACACGAGCTGGCCGATGATCGGAAGCTCCTCAGCTGCCGCCACCAGATCGGGAATACCGATCGATGATTGCAGCGAGCTCCAGTTTTCGCGCACGTTGGCCACCGCCCCGGCGAGTTCCGCCGAGACCAAGGTGGCCACCATCGCCACCGGCAGGGCCACCACCAAAAATACCAGAACGATCGTCACGGACGACGCTAACCGCGGTCTGCCGGTGGCGTGTGCCAGACGGGCGTAGGGATGCCGGAAGATATTTGCCAGGACCAGTGCCAAGAACACATCCAGAATAAAGGGCTCCATAAGACGTAGAAACGCCACGGAGAAGATGAGCAGGATTCCAATAAACACCGCTTCCAGGAATAGTCGTTCAGTGCGCGTCATGATGGGTTCAAAATACCACAAGACGTGCTAAGATGACTGCCATGTACCGCTTTGTGCTTCCGCTCCGCTCGCGCCGGGAGCTTCAAGAGGATTACGATCAGCACGCGGTCGTTCTGGAAAAAGCTCTGCATGAACTCCAGCGCCGGATTCGTCGGACGGTGGAGCTGCATGAACTCCAGCCGACGATGAAGTATCGCATTAAGAGTTTTGATAGTTTCTACGAGAAACTGCTCCGCCGGAGCCGGGATCTGTCCGACGGCGATTCGCTACGGGTCACCGATCTGTTAGGGATTCGCGTGGTATGTCCCTTCGTGGAGGATATCGCTCGGGTGGAGGAGATCCTGCAAGAGGCGTTTCCCGTGGATGAGGTGGAGCGGAAGGGGTCCGAACTGGCGGCGTCTGAGTTCGGTTACTCCTCGGTACACCTGCTGACAACGCTGCCCGGAGACATCTGCGATAGTTTTCATCTCAACAACGAGTGGATCTGCGAGGTGCAGTTACGCACGATCCTGCAGGACGCTTGGGCGGAGGTTGAGCACGAACTGGTGTACAAAGCCGAGCTCACCCCGCTGGACGGTAAGCTCCGCCGAAAACTGGCGGCCCTCAACGCCAACCTCACGCTTTCGGATATCATCTTTCAGGAGATCCGTGACTATCAGCGCTCTCTCCAGCGGAAGCTCATGAAGCGCCGGGAAAACTTCTGGTCTCAGGCCAGCGGCACGGAACCGGTGGCCGAACCCAAAGACACGGAAGTGGACTCGCTCAACACCGGCAGCGATACGATCGACAGTATGCTGATCAAGGCGCTTCACGCGCATAACCAGAAGGACTACGCCGGCGCGGAACGGATGTACAGTGATATCCTTGCCTACCAGACTCAGGACCACGTGGCAGCGGTGATCCACAGTCATCGCGGGATGGCGCGGTTTGCCCTGAATGACCCCAACGGAGCGGTGGAGGACTTCTCCGCCACCATTCGACTCTCGCCACATACCACCCGGGCATATTACTATCGCGGGGTGGTGTATCGTCACCAGGAGCAACTGGCCACGGCGCTGGCGGACTTCTCCCGGTGTCTGGAGTACGACCCGTACCACCTGGACTCGCGCATCGCCCGGGCGCAGGTGTATCGGGAACTGGGTGACATCGATGCAGCCCTTGCTGATTACCACATGGTGGAGAAGCTGGAACCGGACCATCCGCAACTGGCGGAGCTCTACTACGAAATTCACAGAAGTTCGGAGAATCATACCGATGAGACAACTATTCGCGAGTGACAACGCCTCTCCGGCACACCCGGCAATCCTGGCAGCTCTCAGCGAGCTCCCCCGGGATCACGAAATTTCCTATGGCGACGACCCAGCCACTTCCGAGGCAAATCGGAATCTTCAGGAGCTCTTCGGAGTGGAGTGCGGCGTGTACTTTGTGTACAACGGTACCGGCGCGAACGTCAGCGCCCTGCAGACGATGGCGCGATCCTTCGAGGCGGTAATTTGCACCGAGATGGCCCACATCAACGAGGATGAAGGGGGCGCGCCGGAAGCGATCGGCGGATTCAAGCTGCTCGGCGTACATCGGAGGGATGGAAAACTGCGGCCCGAGGATATCACCCCGTTTCTATCGCGTCGCGGGTTCGAACATACCAATCAGCCGGCGGTAGTGTCGCTCACGCAGGCCTCGGAAGTGGGAACCGTCTACTGGCCGGAGGAGCTGCGAGCCGTGGTGGACACGGCTCATGCGGCGGGACTCACCGTGCATATGGATGGGGCGCGCATTGCCAACGCCGCGGCCGCCGTATGGGAGCGGGCGCACGCCGCGGGGGGCGCGCAGCAGCTCTCGCCGCGGGAGGCGCTCCGGGCGGTCACGGTGGACGCCGGCGTCGATGTGCTCTCCTTTGGTGCAACCAAAAACGGACTGCTCTTCGGCGAAGCGGTAATCTTCTTCAATCGGGATCTGGAGCAGACGTTCCGTTTCTTTCGCAAACAGACCACCCAACTCCACTCCAAGATGCGCTACATCTCGGCGCAGTTTTCGCGCTATCTGCGGGATGATCTGTGGATGGAAAACGCCCTGCGGGCGAACCGGCTGGCCCGTGAGCTGAGCCAAGGCCTCACGGAGATATCCGGTTTTGAGGTGGCAATACCCACCGAGGCCAACGGCGTGTTTGTCACGCTCCCCCCGGCGGCGATCGCCCCCCTTCAGGAGGAGTTTGGTTTCTACCTGTGGAATGCGGAGGAGCACCTGGCGCGCCTGATGGTGTCGTGGGACACCACGGAGGCGACGATTACCGCGTTTCTCAAACGGGCGGAGTCGATTGGCGTCTGAAGTGGAGTACGGGCCGTGCGCGGCGTGTTCGGGACGGCGCCGCTATTTGGGTTGATTGCGTCGTTCGGGAATCTGTTGAACCTCTACCGGGTCCTGCCGTGCCTTCTCCTCAGAGAGGAAGAGTCCGCAGAAGCACTGACCATACTCTTCAACATCTTTCTTGGCGTAGATGCAGGGGCAGACGATATCCTTGTCCATCTGCCGGTCTCCATCGCCGTCGCGGCAGGGGCACAAATAATAGCCGAATCGATTGGCGTTGGTCGTGAGGCCCTCGGCGATCGTCTCCCGGAACTCGGTGTCCGGATTGGGGACCCACCCGTTGTGAGCCGCGGCGTTCTCGATGAACTTCCGCGTCTGCTCGATCGTTCGCTTAGCCATAGACGGAGTTACTCCAAGTCTAACGCCCGCGCCCAGACGGTTTCTGTGAATCCGGAATAGGCCCGCTGGTCGTCGACGACAAGAATCGGAAACACCACGATATTGTCGAACCGCTCCGATAGTTCCCGCTTGACCGCCCGTTTGGTTTCGACATCGATCTGATCAAGATAGGTGTACCGAAAATGCACGCCGTGTTTCTTGAGATATTCGATTGCTCGGCGACAAAAGGCGCACGTCGAGAGCGCGTATACGATTACATCGTGATCTTGCCGATTTCCTTCAACTGTTTTGTAGCTCACCTGGTCACTTGCACGTTCCACGTATGAGAGTGTATTGCTTTCTCCGATCACCATCAAGGTCGCTCTTGCGTTTGACACCCCTCGGGGTCGCTGATATAACAGCTGTCCATGAAGGTTGTCATCGTCGGTGCGGGAGCGGTGGGATTTCAGCTGGCCAAGCAGTTGATCAGCGAGAAGAAAGACGTCGTTCTGATCGAGAAGAATCCCGACGCCGCCAACCGCGTGTCCAACGCACTGGATTGCATGGTAGTCACCGGCGAGGGAACCAATCGGGAGATTCTCCGCCGAGCCGGCACCGCTACCGCCGACTACTTTATCGCCGCCACCGACTCCGATGAGGTCAATATGATCGCCTGCGGCATCGTCTCTTCGGAGTTTCAGGTTAAGGCAAAAATCGCCCGCGTCCGTAGTTTCGATTATCACTCGGGTAAGCTTTCGGAAAAACGCTTTTTGGGAATCGATTTCGTGGTCAATCCGGAGATCGAGGCGGCTCGGGCGATCATGCGGGCGGTGGATTTTGGCGCCGTCAGCGACATTATGGCCTTCGAGAAGTCCAGCGTGCAGATTCGAAACATCGTGGTAGACCGAGATGGACCGCTCACCGGCCGTACACTGGAGAAGCTGTCGGAAGTCCTGCCGGGGTCATTTCTGATCGCCGTGGTGGTTCGCGAGAACCGCTATCTGATTCCCTCCGGAACGACCCGCCTGCAGGGCGGCGATATTCTGTATATCGTTGCCAACGAACAGGACTTTGAGGCGATCTTCGAAAGTCTTGGCAAGAGTCGGGGCGAGTTGAAGAAGGTAATCCTCGTGGGTGGCGGGCGTATCGGACGGCAAGTTGCGGAGTATCTGCTCACCGGGCCGCCGCAAACACTCTTTCGTCGGGTAAGTCGGCGGCTCACCGGACAGCATGATCGGCAGGTGAAGATCGTGGAGCGGGACTACCAACGCTGCAAGGCGCTGATTGAAGAGTTTCCCAAGGCTCTGGTGATCAACGCCGACATTTCCGATGACGGGGTGTTTGAAGAGCAGCATTTTGCCAACGCCGACCTGGTGATCGCCGCCACCGATAACCAAGAGTTAAATATCGTCACCGCGCTCTACGCCAAGAGCCAGGGCATCCGCAGATCCGTGGTGCTTGTCAATCGTGCCAGTTACGCCCCGATCGCCGCCCAGTTGGGCATCGATGTTCCGGTCAGTCAGAAAAATGCGATCGTCACAACGATCCTGCGCTTCATTCGCAGTGGCGCGGTGCGGAGTATTCACACGATCAGTGATGGTCGCGTGGAGGCGCTGGAGTTGACGGTACTGCCCAACAGCAGGGCGGTAGGCACGGCGATCAAGGATCTGCAGCTCCCCCGGGACACCTTGATCGTAGCGTTGGAACGGGACGGGTCGAGTCTGGTGCCCGGCGGAAACAACGTGGTCCGTGCCAACGATCAGCTGGTAGTTATTGCCAAAAAGGAGCACGGGGAGCGCGTGCAGGAGCTCTTCTCCCGGTGATCAACTATCGTGCCGTCTTTCGATTTGTAGTTGTCCTCTTGCTGGTGGTCTCCGGATTCATGCTGACTCCCATCATCTGGGCGATCATCGACGGCGAATCGGGAACTATTTGGTCATTTATCATTCCTGTGGCGATTCTCATTCCCGTGGCGTTAGTTGGGTTGCGGTTATCCGGCACCGACTACCATGAGGTCTCCACGCGAGATGGATTTCTCATGGTCAGCCTGGGGTGGGTAGCGGTGAGCCTCTTTGGCGCGATCCCGTTCGTGCTGTCCGGCGCGATTCCAACGTACGTGAACGCGCTGTTCGAGACGATGAGCGGTTTCACCACCACCGGGGCCTCGATCCTGGAAGAGATCGAGGCGCTGCCGCGGTCCATGCTGTTCTGGCGCTCCCTGACGCATTGGTTGGGGGGCATGGGAATTATCGTTCTCACGGTGGCGATCTTTCCGCTCCTGGGAATCGGAGGGTTGCAGCTGATCAAGGCGGAAGCGCCGGGACCGCGCGTCGACAAACTGACGCCGAAGGTGACGGAGACCGCTAAGATTCTGTGGTTGACCTATCTGCTACTGAGCGCCGCGGAAACGGTGCTACTGATGTTTGGCGGAATGGATCTGTTCGATTCGCTGACCCACACGTTTGGAACGATGGCCACAGGCGGGTTTTCGCCGCGTAACGCCAGCGTTGGGGCCTACGACTCCGCCTTCATCGATGGCGTCATTACGATCTTTATGGTGCTTGCCGGCATTAACTTCGTGATCTATCACCGCTTCGTGACGCGCCGCGTGCACTCTATCGTGCAGGACGGCGAACTGCGGGCCTATCTGGGGATTTTCGTGGTGGGAAGCTTCATTACCGCGCTGGTGCTGGCGGAACGGTACGGCGGATTCTGGGGAGGTCTGCGATATGGATCGTTCCAGGTGGCCAGTCTGCTCACCACCACCGGGTACGCTACCGCGGATTTCGCCGTCTGGCCGTACTTAGCGCAGATAGTTCTCTTCGTTCTCATGTTTGTTGGTGGTAGCTCCGGTTCCACGGGAGGTGGAATCAAAGTGGTCCGGGTGATAACGATGATTAAGCAAGGCTGGAATGAAATGCGCTATCTGGTCTATCCCCGGGGCGTCTTCACGATTCGCTTAAGCGGAGAGCGGTTGCGGAAGGATATCGTGTACGCGATCAGCGGTTTCGTCATGCTCTACCTGGTGGTTATCCTGTTTACCACCGCCGTCGTTGCGGCAGCCGGCAACGACATCCTCACCTCCCTCACGACCGCCTTGGCTACTCTAGGGAATATCGGTCCCGGATTTGGCAGTATCGGTCCTACGCAGAACTACGCGTTCTTTCCCCCATGGATCAAAGTGTTTCTCACCTTTGTGATGATGCTCGGACGCCTGGAGATCTATACGGTGATGGTGCTCTTTACGCGGAGATTCTGGCAGCAGCAGTAACCTCACCGCGGTACGTTTCATTCGTAGAGATCGGGATATTGGTAGCGATCCGGATCGGTGGTAAACGGGGGGACCCCGTCGGTCATGATCCCCAGGTTGAACAGAAAGCGATTACCGGGAATCGTTGAGCGGGGCGTCTCCGTGAGCGGGCTCAGGGACAGGTATCGACGCATATTGGAATCGGTGGGCACCACAATGACCGTCTCCGGCTGTGTCCGTTGCACCTGCAGAATCACCGAGCTCACCGTAAACCAGGGAGTATCCATGACGCTGTCCTCCGGGGTATCGAAGAGATGCTCCCGGGTCGGTTCTCTCGAGGTCTCCGATACCGCAGTGTCGTCCTGGGACCGGGACGGTCCTGTGGAGTCTCCGATCACGCTGAGACAGGCAGATAGCGGAAGGAACAGAAGCAGTATGAAGAGGCCGCGGACCACCACGGGCAGCCGCGGACGCATCATGGACACGCTCATCTACCGCTCCTCCCCGCCGAGAATTCGACCTGCGGCGTGGATGCCACTCATGAACCCCCCTTCTACCCGGCCCCCACCGAAGCTATCTCCGGCGAGAAGAACGCGGGGCGTAACCGCCACGCTGGACTCACTCCACCGCCGTACCGGGCGGGCGTAGCGCCACTTCTTGAGCTGCGTGGCGCCCTGGGCATGGGCGCGACTCACGGCCTCCCGCTCGTGCGACGGCAGCAGCGCCTCGAGCGCCGCCACCAGTTGCGCAATCGCGTGAGACTCGTCCGCATCGTAGAGCTCGCGCGCGGCCTCGCCGGTACTGTGCACCGTCAGCCGGGACGGCTGCTCCGCTGCCTGCTCCGGAAGCCCTTTGCGGGTGTTGTCGGCCACCCAGGCGATCTTGGAGTCCCCTCCGGCAGGGCGAGCATAGCCCTCTTCGTTGAGCAGCTCCGCCGGCGGCGCCTCGATCGTGATCAAGAGCGCCAGACAGGGGTCATAGCTGAGCTCTACCAGACCGGGATCGAGCTCATTCCGCAGGGAGGCGGGGATCAGCATGAGCGCCTGCGGAAGCGGGGGTGAGAGAATTACGGTAGCGGTGTTGATCGAATCATCTTCGGCGGACTCACGGGGGGCTCGGCGCCCGCCGCGCTCACCGCTCTGATTGTGCGCACCGTGCTCACGCTGTTTGCCGCCCTGAGACACTGCACCGGTGGCGGGAGAGCCCTCGGTGAGGACCCGCACCTCGTTCTGGGTGGGGACCACCTCCGTGACCCGAATAGAGGTGCGGATATCGACGGTGCCCGTGTGCTGCAGACCGGCGGCGATCCATTTGGGAAGGTCGGTCATGCCGGTGCGACCGCGCCACACCGGCAACGGCTCGCGATCCGGGGTGCGCGGCGCACGCTGGTACCATTGGGTCACGACGCCGGCGTGCGCGGCGTCCGCCACCACGGCGCGGAAGTCCGGCGCCACCGCCGTGAAGAACTGGGCGCCGGTGTCGAAGGCGCCTCCCCCGGCGCCGTGGCGTACGCGGCGGGTAGCGATGCGGCCGCCCACCTGACGGCCCTTGTCCAATACCAGCGTGCGCAGGCCTGCGGAGGCGAGTTCTCGAGCGGCGGCGAGTCCCGTAATACCCGCCCCGACAATCGTTACGTCATAGCTGTGTTCCATTCCTCCCTAAGTTACAACCTCGTCTCGCCTATCGGCCAGGAGCGCCACCGGCCCGGTTGTATCACCGGCAGGCCCGCTGCCGAACGCACCTATTTTGTGATATCCTCTCCCGCAACCATGGCGAAACAGTACGACGAAAACTCGATCAAAACCCTCTCCAGCCTCGAACATATTCGTTTGCGCAGCGGTATGTATGTTGGACGCCTGGGGGATGGAAGCAACTTTGAAGACGGGATCTATATCCTCCTGAAAGAGGTGGTGGACAACTCCATCGATGAGTTCATCATGGGGCATGGCAAACGGATCGAAATCAAGCGCGCCGACGACGGCACGATCACCGTCCGGGACTACGGTCGGGGGATCCCATTAGGAAAGCTCACCGCCGCCGTGAGTCAGATCAACACTGGGGCCAAATACAACGACGATGTCTTTCAGTTTTCCGTGGGTCTCAACGGTGTCGGAACCAAGGCGGTGAACGCACTCTCTGAGTATTTCCATGCGGTGTCGTTCCGCGATGGAAAGTACGCGGAGGCGGAGTTTGCCAAGGGGGCGCTCACCCGGGAGAAAAAGGGCTCCACCACCAAGTATCGTGACGGTACCTACGTCCAGTTTCGCCCGGACCGGGAACTCTTCGGGGAGTACAGCTACAACGAGGAGTTTGTCCTGCAGCGGCTGTGGAACTACGCGTACCTCAATGCGGGACTCACCATTCTCTACAACAAGGAGAAGATCTTCTCCGAAGGGGGCCTGCGCGACCTGCTGGCGGCGGAGGTTGGCGAGCAGGGCATGTACGAGGTAGCGCACCTGCGGCAGGAGCGGCTGGAGTTTGCCTTCACCCACACCACCAGCTATGGCGAAACGTACTGGTCCTTTGTGAACGGGCAGTTCACCTCCGACGGAGGTACGCACCAGAGCGCCTTCCGCGAGGGAATTCTCAAAGGGGTTAACGAGTTCTTTAGGAAGAACTACTCCGGGGAGGATGTGCGGGAGGGTATTGCCGGGGCGGTGGCGATCCGTATGAAAGACCCGCAGTTCGAGGGACAGACCAAGAACAAGCTCGGTAACTCCGACATACGCTCCTGGATCGTGGGTGAAGTCCGGGAAGCGGTGGTAGACTTTCTGCACAAAAACAAAGATGCCGCCAAGCGGCTGGAATACAAGATCACCCAAAACGAGAGACTGCGGAAGGAGCTCAACGCCGTCCGCAAGGAGAGTCGCGAGGCGGCGAAGCGGGTGGCGCTCAAGATTCCCAAACTCAAGGACTGTAAGTACCACCTGGGAGACAAGAACAAACTCGCCGACGAATCCACGATCTTCATCACCGAGGGTGACAGCGCCACCGGTAGCATGGTGGCCTCTCGCAACGTGCATACCCAAGCGATCTTCAGCCTCCGGGGCAAGCCGCAGAACATGTTTGCCCGCAAGCGCAGTGAAATCTACCGGAACGAAGAGCTTTACAACATGATGATGGCCCTGGGCATCGAAGAGGACATCGCCAACCTGCGCTATAATAAGATCGTGGTTACCACCGATGCGGACCATGATGGCTTTCACATCCGGAATCTACTGCTGACCTTCTTCCTGCAGTACTTCGAGGAGCTCGTGGTGGCGGGCCATATCTACATTCTGGAGACGCCGCTCTTTCGCGTGCGCAACAAGAAGGAGATCCGTTACTGTTACTCTCCCAAGGAGCGGGAGGAGGCGGTTAACGCGATTCGCGGTGCCGAGGTGACGCGCTTCAAGGGGCTAGGGGAGATCTCACCCAGTGAGTTTGGCCAGTTCATCGGGGGCGATATGCGCTTGGTTCCGGTGAACGTGAAGACGATCAAGGGAATCCAGGAAACGCTCGAGTTCTACATGGGCAAAAACACGCCGGAGCGGCGCACGTTCATCATGGAGAATCTGATTGACGTGTGAAGAGCGGAAGCTCCGCGGGCGGCGTTGCCGGGGGCGCCGGCGTCCCGTTGTCAAAGATGGATCGCATCCACCGGATCGCCCGTGACTCCAACTCGTACCACTGCTTATCGGAATAGTTGAGAAATGCGTGATTCCCCCCGGGATAGCGCACCAGTTCGTGGCTCACCCCCTCCCTGGAGAGCGTTGCGGCGAGAACTTCCGCCTGATCGAACGCGACGATCTCGTCGGCATCGCCATGGTAGATCAGCACCGGCGGATAGTCAGAGTCGATATGCTCCGTCGGGCTCAACGCCCGGAGACGGAAATTCGGAAAGAGCCTGAAGGTACTCGAGTTGTCAAAGCCATCGCCCCGACTCATGGCAATTAGATCCGCCGGGGCGCACTCCGACAGAACCAGGACCGGTCGCGGTTCAATGCCGGACGCCGGCGATGCCGCCATCAGTGCCAAATGAGCTCCAGACGAGACACCGTACACGCCTACCCTGTGCGGGTCCCAACCGTAGGAGTCGGCGTGCTCATGGACCCACTCTAAGGCGCGGTAGGCGTTACGCACCGGTCCGCCGATGCCCCGAAAGGCGGAGGTGGTATAGTTCACCGATACCACAAACCACCCCGCTTCCCGCATGCGCCGCAGAAAGCGGTCCACCACTAGTAGGGTGATTTTGTCGCCGCGAATCCAAGAACCGCCGTGGAAGAATACGATCACCGGCGCGGGCGCACTGAGAGTGGCGTCGGTGGAGACGCTGGAGATGGAGTTGGAGTTCAGGCGGGCCGGATCATTCTCGGCGCCGTCAGTGTCTTCGGCGCCGTCAGGGTCCTCCGCGGCTGACTCCGTGAGCGGTCCGTATACATCGAGCCGATAGTTCCGCAGGAGGTCCTGGTGGTACGTTACGTCCCACCGGACCGGGGGCTCCGGCTCAGGCCGCGATTGTGCTTCCGCGATCAGTTCCTGCAGCGCCTGCGGCGGCGGGAGCAACACGCGCTGTACGGCGGGAAGCGTCAGGGACGCCGCCAGGGCGAGCGGTATAGCCAGAAGCACGGGAATCAGCTGCACGAGCATTTCTGTACTGTAGCACAGGAGTTCGTGATAGCGGCAACACAGGTGACAACCCCTGCGGTTTTGTGGAAAATCAACGGTCCATGGCCTACGTGAATACACTCTTCAACCGGAACTTCCTCGAGTACGCGAGCTATGTCATTAAGGACCGGGCGATCCCTCATATAGATGATGGTCTGAAGCCGGTGCAGCGGCGCATTCTGCATACGCTGCTGGAAATCGACGACGGAAAATTTCACAAGGTCGCTAACGTGGTGGGCCACGCGATGAAGTACCATCCCCATGGAGACGCTTCGATCTACGAAGCTTTGGTGGTGTTGGCCAACAAAGATATCTTCGTCGATAAGCAGGGCAACTTTGGCAACATCTTCACCGGAGACAGTGCCTCCGCCTCGCGGTATATCGAGTGCCGCATCGATCCGATCGCCCGGGAGATTCTGTGGCGGCCGGAGCTCACCGAGTATACCGATAGCTATGACGGACGTAATCGGGAGCCGGTGGTGTTTCCAGCCAAAATTCCGCTGGTGCTGATTCTCGGGGCGGAGGGCATCGCGGTGGGCATGTCCACCCGTATTCTCCCACACAACTTTCGGGAGGTGGTGGAGGCGCTCCAGGTGCAGCTTCGCGGGGAGCACGTGGTGCTGTATCCTGATTTTCCCACTGCCGGGCTCATGGAAGTTTCCGAGTACGCCGACGGCCAGGGCAAGGTGCTGGTCCGGGCAAAACTGGATACCTCCGACGAGAAGCGCATCGTGGTCCGGGAAGTGCCCTATGGCACCACCACCGAAAGCCTGATCGCCTCCATCGAAAATGCGGCGAAACGGGGCAAGATTAAGATTGCCCAGATCAACGACTACACCTCGGAGCACGTCGAGATCGAGATTAAACTGCCGCGTGGAGTGTACACGCAGGACGTGGTGGACGGCCTGTTTGCCTTCACCGATTGTGAGCAGTCGATATCGGTCAATTTGCTGGTGATCGACGGCGATAAGCCGCGTCTCATGACCGTTACGGAAGTGATCGCCCACCACGCCGAGCGTCTGGTGGCGTTGCTCAAACAGGAGCTGGAGCATGAGCGCGAGGCGCTCATGGAGCGGCTACACATGCGGACGCTGGAACGGATCTTCATCGAGGAGCGGATCTACAAGCGAATCGAGGAGCAACGTACCCAGGATGGGGTTCAGGACGCCGTGCGCACCGGCTTCGAGCCGTTCAGGAAGGAACTGATCCGCGCGATCACCGACGAGGATATCGAGCGGCTCCTGAAGATTCCGATTCGCCGCATCTCACTGTACGACATCGAGAAGAACCGCCAGGAGGTGGAGCAGATCCGGGAGCGGCTGGAGGAGATCAAGAAGCATCTTGCCAATCTCACCGAGTACGCCTTGTCCTTTCTCGATGGAATCCTCGAAAAGCACGGCTCCCGCTTTCCGCGCCGCACGGCCATTACCGGATTCGAACGGGTCGACGTCCGGGAGGCGGCGGTCCGTGACCGCACCCTGGCGTATGACGGAACCTCAGGGTATCTCGGCACCGATGTGGGCGGCGGAAATTCCGTGGAACGCCTCGATGCCGTGTCCCAGTACGACCGGGTTCTGGTGATATCCGCCGACGGCACCTACCGGGTGATCGGTGTTCCGGAGAAGCTGTTCGTGGGTAAGGGGATGCTCTACGCGGGGCTGGCAGACAAAGAGACCCTGGCGGAGCGGGTGTTCACCGTGGTGTACAAGAGCGCCGCCGGCGAAACCTATCTCAAACGGTGCCGAATCGAGCAGTACATCATCGATAAAGAATACTCCCTCGTCCCGGAGGGAGCCAAACCGCTGCTGCTCACCGTCCGAGACAACGTGGTGGTACGCCTGCGCTACAAGAAGAAACCTCGGCTGCAGAAGCTTGAGGATGACTTCGTGGTGGATGACTACCTGGTGAAGAGCGTGCGGGCCACGGGTGTGCGGCTGTCCACCAAAGATCTGAGTTCAGTCAAGCTCCTGGCGAACCGGGCTACCACCGGAAGGAAGCAGAAGTAGGCGCGAGGCCCGGGGCGACGATCGCCCCGGGCGGGGTTACCCTAGCTCCAGGGTGAACCCGGCAAAGATCTGTACCGGTTGGTCCGAGAATTGCGCCTTGGGGTACAAATCGAGCCCTGGGGCTACCTCGAAAAAGAGTTCCAGGAAGTCATCCAACAGGAGTACGCTCAGGCCAAAGGGGATGCGCACTCCGCCGTCGCTGTCGATACCCCCATCTCCGTCGCGGCCCTCCAGATAGAGCTTGCCAAAGACTCCCGCTCCAAAGGAGCCGTGGAGCACCCCCACCAGCGGACGGTTGTCGATGAGCCGAAGATCACCGCTAAGAAAGAGATACTGGTTTCCTTCGGTCAGGTCGTACCCAAACTTCACGTCAAATGGAGCGGGGCGGTATACGAGGACCCAGTTGGAAATTCCCGCGGCCAGTCCCAGGCGCTGGCTGCCACGGCGGGTCTGGGCCAAGAGCGGTGAGGCTGCTATCAGGGCAAGTAGGACGGTGAACAGAACGATTCGTTTATAGGTCATAGCTGCAGGTCTCCTTACTCCTTTCAGTATCGGGCGGTGGTAGGTCGGACTCAAGAGCGGGGGTGTCCTAATCGCCCTCCGGATAGAACCACTCATACGTTTCCGGAGCGTCCCAGACGATCTCATAGGATGGGTCGAACTCAGTCTCCCGCAGGTGATCGATCCAGCGCCGCGCCGTGCTACGCCGATTGAACTTCATTACGCGCTCTTCCGTATCGCCCCGCACCGTGACGTAGATATGGCTCCCCAGGCCGGGAAAATGGCGGAGACTGATGTGAATTCGTCCTTCCGATTCCATGTGAGGGAACATACTCAAAAACCTTGCCCGCTGCCACGGTACGTGCCGGTGTGGTAGGCTGATGACATGGAACACAGTAGCTTGGGGGGAGTACTCGGCATCATCGGTGGCATGAGCTGGGAGTCCACCGTTACCTATTATCAGGAGATCAATCGTCGCTATCACGAGCACTACGGGGGACACCACTCCGCGCCGGTTCTGCTCTACTCACTCGATTTTGCCCCGATCGAGGCGATGCAGCGCAGTGGCGACTGGGCCGGTAAGGCCAAGATCCTGATTTCCGCGGCGCAGGCGCTTGAGCGGGCCGGGGCAACGCGGCTCCTTCTGGCTACCAACACGATGCACCTGGTTTTTGACCAGCTGTCTCGGGGGACGATGCTGCCCTGGATTCACATCGCCGACGCCACCGGAGCGGCGCTCCGCCGGGACGGGGTGGAGCGGGTGGGCCTGTTGGGGACGCGTTTCACGATGGAGCGGCCCTTCTACCGCGATCGCCTGACGGAGCGGTTCGCGCTGGAGGTGATAGTGCCGGAGGAGGCTGACCGGCGTCTGGTTGACGAGACGATCTTTACGGAACTGGTGCATGGCCACTTTAGCGAGGAAAGCCGGAATCGCTTTCGGGCGGTTATGCGGCGCCTCGCCGCGGCCGGCGCCGAGGCGATCATTCTGGGCTGTACCGAAATCGGACTGCTGGTGAACGCAGACGACAGCCCCGTGCCGATCTATGACACCACCCAGCTGCACGCCGCCGCGGCGGTGGAGTACCTGCTGGCGGAGAGAGGTGAATAATGCGTATTGCAATCTACTGTGGCTCGAATACGGGGAATGATCCGATCTTTGCGCGAGATGCCGCCGTTCTGGCGGAAGAATTGGTGCGGAACCGGTACGGTGTGGTCTATGGTGGCGGCAACATCGGCCTCATGGGAATCGTGGCGGATACGGTCCTTGCCGCCGGGGGCGAGGTGATCGGCGTGATGCCGTCCCACCTGACGCAGCGCGAGATCGCCCATCAGGGGATTACCGAACTCTATGAGACGGAATCTATGCATGCCCGCAAGGCGAAAATGATTCAGCTGGCGGATGCGTTTGTGGCGCTCCCCGGGGGGGTCGGCACCCTGGAGGAGCTTTCGGAGGTGCTTAGCTGGGCACGCATCGGGCTGCACGCCAAACCGTTGGCGGTACTGGATACCGGCGGCTACTACCGGCCCCTTCTTAATTTCCTCGATTCCATGGTGACCCACGGATTTATCACCCAGCACGAGCGGGCCCTCGTCTTTGCCGAAGAGGACCCGCAGCGGTTGGTGCGTCGTCTCGGTGAGGCTGTGGTTACACGAAGAAGCTGATCAGGAAGAACACGCCCACGATGTAGGTCAGCGCCGGCACCTGTTTTCCCTGGCCGGTAAACAGTTTAAGAATGATGTAGCTCAGGACACCAAAAACGATCCCCTCGGAGATGCTGTAGGTCAACGGCATCATGATGAACGTCAGAAACGCGGGAATCGCCTCGGTGTAGTCGGTGAAGTCCAGCTCTTTCACGGGGCTTGCCATGAACACACCCACCAGGATTAGTGCCGGCGCGGTGGCTGCGGCGGGGATCAGCAGGAAGAGCTGACTGAAGAAGAGCGCCACGAAGAAGAGAATAGCCACCACCAGGGCGGTGAGCCCGGTGCGCCCTCCCTCCTCCACACCGGAGGCGCTCTCAATATAGGTGGTGACCGTACTGGTTCCCAGCATCGCTCCCACGGTGGTGCCCACCGCATCGGCCAGGAGCGCCTGCTTCACGCGGGGAATTCTGCCTTCCTTATCCAGGAGTCCCGCCTTAGTGGCGACGCCCACCAGGGTTCCCACCGTGTCGAACATATCCACGAAGAGGAAGGTAAACACCACGATAAGCATGTCCA
>CAYQRW010000017.1:0-24765 GCA_964419735.1 uncultured Spirochaeta sp. | reverse complement strand
GGGCAGCGAGCTCCCGATCCCCAGGCCGAGTCGCGGCGCATGGAAGCGGTGGAGGCTGGATTGGAAGAACTGGCGGAGCGCGTTCGTCCCGTGGTGCGCGAGGTGCATACCGTGGCGCTCACCGGGTCTTCTCGTAAGGTGATTCCCGCCTATCTGCGGCGAGAGAAGTTTCACGTGGCAATTCTCGGTAAGAGCAACTCCGGCGCACAACCTATCCTCGGATCCACGGCGGAGGAGGTGGCGTACCGCAGCCCCGGCTCGGTACTGATCGTCCCCTCGGTAGAAGACAGTGAGGTGCTCCGTGGATAAACAATTCTCCGGCACAACGGTATTTATCGTATCGGTGGCCCTGGTGGTGGGGTTGGTCATACCGGGGGCGCTGGTACCGGACCTTTTGGATCAGGTCACCTCGGCGATTCATGAGGCGATTCTTACCAGCGTCGGCTGGGCCTATCTGCTGGCGACGATGCTCTTCTTGGTGTTTATCGTCTTTCTGGCGGTGAGCCCCTACGGATCCCTTCGGCTGGGGGGTGATCACGAGAAGCCGCAGTACAGCTACTTCGGATGGTTCAGCATGCTCTTTGCCGCGGGTATGGGAATCGGACTCGTGTTCTGGGGGGTGGCTGAACCCCTGAACCATTTCCATAATCCTCCGGCACACATTCTCGCCGATAGTGGGGCCTCCGCGCGATTTGCCATGGTGCGCAGTTTCTTCCACTGGGGAATCCATCCTTGGGCGGTATATATCCTGATGAGTCTATCGATCGCGTACTTCTCGTTTCGTCGGGGGATGCCGCCGCTCATATCCAGCGTGTTCTATCCGTTGATCGGGGATGCGATCTACCGCTGGCCGGGAAAGGCGATCGACATCTTGTCGATTTTTGCCACCGTCTTTGGGGTAGCCACTTCCCTGGGATTTGGAGCCACTCAGATCCGCGGGGGACTGGCGACGGTGCTGGGAGTTCCGGAGACGATGACTACCGCGCTGATCATTATCGCGGTGGTGACGGTGCTCTACATGGCATCCAGCATGATCGGTCTGGACAAAGGTATCCAGGTATTGAGCAAGGGCAACGTGATGCTCACGATGGTCCTCATGGGGCTTGTGCTGGTAGTGGGCCCCACCACCTATATTCTAAACGTCTTCACCAGCACCCTCGGCGGGTACGTCACCAGTCTGATCGATATGAGCCTGTCCACCAATCCCTTTCAGGGGTTTACCTGGACGCAGGATTGGACGCTGTTCTACTGGGCGTGGTGGATCTCCTGGTCGCCCTTTGTGGGCCTCTTCGTGGCAAGTATTAGTCGTGGACGGACGATTCGGGAGTTTGTAGTCGGTGCGCTCATGGTACCGGCGCTGATCACCTTTCTGTGGTTCGCTGTCTTTGGTGGTACTGCGCTCAGTCTGGAACTGGGCGGGAATGGAGAGTTTGCCCTGTCGCAGATCGCGGTTGATAATCCGTCGCGCGCACTCTTTGCCATGCTGGAGCAGCTTCCCCTGGCCACGGTGCTAAGCGGGGTGGCGCTGGTGGTCTTGGGAGTATTCTTCGTGACCTCCGCCGATTCCGCGACCTACGTCCTGGGCATGATGAGTAGTGGCGGTTCCCTGAAGCCCTCCGCCGCGAAGAAAATCACCTGGGGCGTGCTGCAGTCCTCGGCGGCGGCGGTGCTGCTGGTCTCAGGGGGCCTGGGCGGCTTGCAGCGGATGGCGATTATCGCGGCGTTGCCCTTTACCCTGGTGATGCTGGCGATGATGCGTAGCCTGCATAAGGCGATGCGCTACGAGGTTACCCGGGAGCGCTCTCGCGATGCGACCTGATAGGCGCACAGAAGGTGCGTCCTGAGACGTGCGGGTGGGCGGTACAGGTGATCGTGCTAACTTGACGATTCGTTTAGATTCACGGACCTTCAGGGCATGAACATGACCCACGTACCTGGAATACATCACATAACGGCGATCGCCGGGCCTCCGAAGGAGAACCATCGCTTCTACACTGAGGTCCTTGGACTGAGACTGGTCAAAAAGAGCATTAATCAGGATGTGCCGGACACCTACCATCTGTTCTTTGCCGATGGCGCGGGAAATCCCGGCACTGATCTGACCTTTTTCCCCTGGCCCGAAATGGGACCCGGCCGGGTCGGGACTGGTGTCTGGGGAGAGGTAAGCTTTGTGATCCCCCCGGGGTCACTGGACTACTGGCAAAAGCGGCTCGTGGAAGCGGGGATTGCCGTGCACCCGCGGGAGATGCGGTTTGGGGAGGCGGTGCTTCCGTTTATCGACCCTCATGGAATGCTTCTGTCGCTTACGGAGACCGAGACGTATGAGGAGTTCTCCTTTGCCGTCTGGGATCGGTCACCGGTACCGGCACAACACCAGATTCGGGCGTTGGGATCGGTGCGGCTCACCGTTCGTGACGATGCCGCCACCACGGAGTTTCTCGCGGGAGCGTTTGGGTTTTCTCCGGCGGAAACCGACGGGAACTGGACGCGTCACACGGTGGGTGCAGGTTCAGGGGGACAACGGATCGATATCCGGGTAGATTCCGACGCGCCCCGCGGCAAGTGGGGGGTAGGTGCGGTGCACCACGTGGCGTTTCGCATTCCCGACGATGAACAGGAGCTCACCGTGCGGAATCAGATCGTGGCCCGCGGGGGCCAACCGTCTCCGGTGATTGACCGCTTCTGGTTCAAATCGGTGTATGTCCGGGAGCCCTCCGGTGCGCTCTGCGAGGTGGCCACCGACGGTCCTGGGTTTGCCGCGGATGAGGATCCCCACCATTTGGGGGAGTCTCTGGTGCTGCCGCCATGGTATGAGTCCCAGCGGGCACAAATTGAGGCAGTTCTGCCTGCGCTGTAGGCCGTTCCCCGTGGGGCCCCGCGCGTTGGGGAGGGGTGGTGTGTCGGATTGACGCACCACCCATCGTTTTTCTTGGTTACTGGGCACATTTGACTCACTTTCTCCGATCTGAAATCGTGCAGTATGGGCAAACATGATACAGACTCGCGCTGTGTCGCGTCCCGATAGACACTCGTAACTCATTGATATATATAGAAATAACTAATCGAAGGAAATTGGCACGCTGCTTGCTAACTCATTAGTGAAACCACACAAGAAAGGAGTTGCATATGAACTATCGGACGTATGGCACAGAGCTGTGGCCGTTTCCCGAGGTCGAGCGGCTTCGCAATCAGATTAACGACCTCTTTGATGAAGACGTGGCGTTTGGATCGACGGGACTCTTTGACCGATCGATGTCTCCCCGACTTGACGTAGTTGAGACGTCCGACGCCCTGCTCGTGGCCTGTGATCTCCCGGGCATCGAGGCGGACGACATCGACTTGGAGGTAGTCAACAACGTTCTCACGATTCGGGGTGAGAAGAAGCGCCACTATGAGCCCGATCCGGAGAATGGCCAGTATCGAAACGAGACGTGGCACGGGACGTTTCACAGAACGCTGGCGTTGCCCGATTCGGTGAACCCCGACGAGGTGTCGGCGGAGCTGAAGAACGGCGTACTTTCGATTCAGATCGCCAAGCGTGAAGAGCGGAAGCCGAAACGGATCGGTGTAGAAGTCAAGTAAGGAAAGGAGGCGAGACTATGAGTAATGCAGTTGAACGCAAAAATCAGACGGATGTTGATACGCGGCACGAGGGCGGACAGCCCGCCCCGCGCCGGCAGCGGCGGATCTTCCCGGCGTACGAGGTGTACAACGACAAAAAGGCGGTGCACCTGCGGGTAGAGATGCCGGGACTGAAACGGGAGGATGTAGACCTTACCGTTGACGGCAGCCAGTTGATCATCAGCGGTACCCGTCCCGAATGGAGCGTAGATGGAACGGTGCTGCTGAGAGAGCGTCGCGTCGGTGAGTACTATCGCGCCTTCACCCTGGACGAGACGGTAGACCCCGAGTCGATCAGTGCTACGATGCACAACGGCGTCCTCGAGGTGACGATGGGATTACGCAAACAGGCTCAGCCGCGGCGGATCAAGATCAAGAACGGTTAGAGTACGAGAAACCCCGCGCCGCCGGCGGCCGCCACGATGAACGCCGGATGGATACGGGTGGTGCTCAGCGCCGCCCGCATCCTGTGCGCGCAACACAAAGGTCGAGACGGCGGCTGGCCCATAGCCCCTGGGCACTTCCATGATGTAGGCTACGGCCATGCGGCCATTTTTTATCTTCGTAGAGCCTCTCCTCTCCCACCGGGATGGGACTTCTTTTCATACCTTCCCCGAATGCTGGGAACTCGCCAAGGGAACGCTCCCGCATCACTACGTTTCGGGAGAAATAGATGATTGAGCTACTGGGCGGGGCTGCGGGCCCCACCACGGAAATGTACCTCACGATGGGGGCACTGCTGGTGCTCTGTTTCGTGATTGGAACGGCGGCGGTTGTTGCCGGTGTCGGCGGTGGGGTGATGTTTGTCCCGCTGGCCTCAGCGCTGTTTGCAATCCACGTCGACTTTGTTCGAGGCGCTGGGCTGATGGTGGCGCTGGTGGGGGCGATCGCCGCTGCGCCAGCTCTCATGGAGAGGCGGCTCTCACGGATTCGGATCTCAATTCCGTTGGCATTGGCTGGATCCGTGGGATCAGTGATAGGTGCCCGCTTGGGATTACTGGTGCCGGAAAACGCGATCATGCTGGCCTTGGCGATTTTGATGCTGGCGGTGGCCGGACAGACCGCCTATCAGGGGTGGCGGGACTATCGACGCCAGAATCGGCGCGCCGCCGAGGGCGGCGATGAGCGCTCCACCCCGTCCCCCACCGCCGCCGGCACCGCGGATACGGCTCCCGCCAACGTGAACGAACCCACCAACGATCCTCCTCCAGAGGGACTCTCGGCGCGGTTGGTGCGCTCGTGGCACCTGCATGGCAGTTACCTGGATCCCGGCAGCGGTGAGGAGGTCAGCTGGCAGGCGCGGCGCATCGCTCCGGCGATGGTGCTGTTCATCGGTGTTGGGATGATCGGTGGTGCCCTCGGTGTGGGCGCGGGCTGGGCCAACGTACCGGTTCTGGCCTCCCTCATGGGATTGCCGCTGAAGATGGCCGCTGCCACTAGTGGACTGATCATTGTGGCCAATAGCGGTGCCGCAGCGTGGGTCTACCTGAGACAGGGGGCGTTGGATCCTCTGATCGTGATGCCGGCAGTGGCGGGAATGATTGCCGGAACACGGGTGGGGGCACGACTGTTAGGCCGGGCCCGACCGGAGACGGTACGGCTGCTGGTGGTTACCGTGTTGGTTCTCGCAGGAGCGCGAACTCTGTGGGGAGTGCTGACATGATGATCAAGCGTAGGGCGTGGCAGGCGTTTGCGGGAGCGTTGCGTGGCTTCTTGATTTTGGCGGTGGTCATTGCGGTGCCGGCGACGGTTCTCCTCCTGACCGCTCCTACTAGCGGCCCAGAAGAAATTGTGACCGCGTGGAAGAACTCGGCCACGCCCCCGGCACGCCTCTTCTCTCTCGGGAACGTGGCGATTCTTGGGTTTCTCATTATTCCCTTTGCCGCCTACATCGCGGCCCTCACGCGCTACGGGCCGAACCGCCGGTGGCCCTTTTTCGTGATGACGCTGTTGCAGCTGCTTATTTTGCTGGCCGCGGCCACCGGGGTAGTGTAGGAGGAGTCAGGTGAGAGAGGTGTTGAGGCGGGGAGCGGTGCGCCCAGCCGTTTAGCGCGTCTGCACCAGGGCCTGGGAGATCAGCAGGGAGTAGTCACCGATGTGCTCGATATGGCGCAGCAGATCCAGATAGAAGAGTTCCGACTTCACCGAGGAGCCGGTGCGGAGCCGCTTCTGGGTGGCCTTCTTGTACCGCTTCTGGTAGGCGTTGATCTTCTCCTCCATCTCCTGGGCGTGCTGGTACTCCTGGGTGGTGAGGGCACCTTGCAGGTGCCGGGCGTTGAAGGAGAGAAATTCGACCACCATGGCGGTGTAGGGCTCTATCTCCTCCAGCAGGGAGCTATCGAGGTCGATCTTCTTCTCGATGCGCCGTTCCGCAAGGCGAATCAGCTTGTTGCTGGTATCCGCGATGCTTTCCAGTTGCGCTGCAACCTGCACCATGCTGTTGAGGTTCGTGGCGGTATGCTCACTGATCTGCTCCCGCGAACACTCCACGAGAAAGGCGGTGATCTCCTCATGCATACGCTCCACCAGAATCAGCATGTCCGCGTGTTCCTGTCGGCGAGCGCGGACCTCCTTGGTGGGATTCTTGAAGAGCTCAAGGAAGTACTCGAAGAGCGCCTCCACCCGTTCCGCCATGCGGCTCAGCTCACTGCGGGCGGTGATGAGGTTGAGCTCGACCGCATCCTGGAACCCGCCGCGCACATAGGGTAAGTGGTACGCTTCGGCGTTATCCCGGATATCATCGGCCACCATGCGATGGACGAGGCGCTCAAAAACGGGAACGAATCCGATGAACAGCAGCGTGTTGGTCACATTGAAGACGGTATGGAACATCGCCAGGTGCCCGGCGATTTCGTTGGGATCCGCAATCGATCCTGGTACGATCGCATCGATGAGCCCCAGCATTGGGGTGAAGACCGCCGCCATCCAGGTCACTCCCAGGAGGTTGAACATGAGATGCGCCCGGGCAGCGCGTTTGGCATTGGCGCCGGCGTTGATCGAGGCCATGTAGGCGGTGACGGTGGTGCCGATATTCTCTCCGAGAATGATCGCCGCCGCCGTGGGATAGTCGATCCATCCGGAGAAAGTCATTGTCAGGGTAATCGCCATGGCGGCACTGGAAGACTGCACCGCCACCGTCAAGACGGTGCCCACCGCGATGAATAGCAGAAAAGAGAGGAAGCCCAGATCGGTATACCTGGCCAGAAAGCTGAGGATCTCGGGATTGTTGCGGATGTCCGGGACGGCATCTTTGAGCAGACTCAGTCCGAGGAAAAGTAAGCCGAACCCGATAATCGCGTGGGCAATATCGTCGCGATTGATCGATTTGATCAGGAGGATAATCGTTCCCAAGGCGATCGCCGGAAGGGCGGCGGCCCCAATATCGAATTGGAATCCCAAGAGTGCGACGATCCAGGCGGTGACGGTGGTGCCGATATTGGCGCCCATGATCACCCCGATCGCCTGGCGGAGCGTAAGCAGCGAGGCATCCACGAATCCCACCACCATCGCCGTGGTTGCGGACGATGACTGCACGACGCTGGTCACGAGAAAACCTGAGGCTACTCCTGAGAAGCGATTCGAGGTCATATACGCCAGGATCTTCTGCAATCGAGATCCGGCGGACTGCTGGAGACCCTCGCTCATCATGCGCATACCAAACAGGAACACGCCCAGACTGCCTATGATCGTAAGCACGTGCAGAACGATGTTCACGGGAAACCTCCGGGAACTATCAGGGTGAACACGCTTCCCGCGCCGACGGTGCTTTCCACCTCAACGGAACCACCATGAACATGGGCCACGTGTTGGACCAGGGACAGTCCCAGCCCGGTACCCCCGAGCTCTCTGCTTCGGGAGCGGTCTACGCGGTAAAAGCGTTCGAACACGCGGGATAGCTGGCCGGCGGGAATACCAATACCGGTATCGGCAACCGACAGTCGCAACGAGTCGCCTGCCACGGACGCGCACATATGAACCGAACCGTCCGCGGCGGTATACGCGAGGGCGTTGTTGAGGAGATTGCGGAGGGCCAGTTCCATGAGCGCCTGATCCAACGGCCAGACTAACTCTTCTTCGGCTTCGATCGTAATCGAGGCGTGGGGGCCGGCGCGCAGATGCTCGTCATCGTGGGCGATCGCCACGAGCATCGGATAGATCGGTACCGGTTTCGTGGAGACGTCGGCCCCGGTCTGTTCGATCCGGGCCAGGTTGAGCAGATCGTCCACGATCGCCGACATGCGCCGCGTATTGGTACGGATCATCTGTTCAAAGCGCCGACGTTCCTCACCGTGGGTGCTCTCGATATCACCCAGCGTCTCCACGGCGCCGTGGATCATCGTCAGCGGCGTCTTTAGCTCGTGGGAGACGTTGGCGATAAAGTCGCGACGAATCTGTTCGCGTTGGTACTCGGGCGTGACGTCCCGAATCAGAATCAGCGTATGTCCGCTGAGGAGTCCCATCTCCGAGGGGATGCGCACCCCCCAGATCTGCAGGTGGCGCTCGGTGCTGCCGTACTCCACAACTTGTGTCTCGTCGGCACTGTTGCCGGCCACCACCGCCCGGGCGAACTGATCCAGGTCGGAGTTGCGAAAGACCTCGATCACCGTGCGCCCGAGACACGCCGTCACCGGATGCCCCGCCAGCGCTGCGGCGGCTTCATTCAACCGGAGGATCCGCGTATCGTGATCCAGGAGCATCAGTGGTTCGCGAATCGTATTGAGGAGCTCTTCCGTCTCACGCCGCTGGGCATCGATCTGCTGCATACGGCGGGTGAGTTCCTGGGTAAGGGTATCGAACGCTCCGGCCAGCCGGTAGATCTCAAAAGGGATTCCGGGAGTAGACCCACGTTCAAACTCCACCGGCACGCTGGGATCCGCTGCCAGCGCTCCGGCAGCGGTGTGCAGCTGTTTCAGGGGGCGTCGGATCAGTTCGGATACGACGAGGGTGATCATGAGCGCTACCAGCACCAGCAGCGTCCCGGTAACGCCCAAGCGCACCCGCAAGTCCCGGGTGATCGTGGCGAGCTCGTCAACGGTAAGAGAGGTGCGCACCACTGCGGTAATTGCTTTCGTTTCCGGATGAAAGACCGGCAAGGCGGCGTACACCAAATGGCGGTCTACGGTACTGCTGTAGCGCCGGATCACTCCCAGCTCCCCGCTGAGGGCGACGCGTATCTCCGGACGGACGGCATGATTCTCCATGGAGGAGGCATCAGCGTGGGAGTCGGCGAGAACGGTACCATCGGTGGCGATAATCGTGATGCGGGTGTCGGTGTCTCCCGCCGCGCGACGAACAAACTCCTCCGCCGCGGCGGTAACCGAACGGGCGTCCTCCGGCAGCAGGTTGCGTACCGTCCGCGCTACGGTTTCCGCGTTCTGGCGGTAGGTGGCGTAGGCGGTATCCCGCACGACGCCGTCGCCGATGAAAACCGCAATCGCCACCGCTGCGATCATGGCGATGGGGTAGGTGAGATGGTAAAAAACGAGCCGCGGTCCACCGCCGCGAGAAAGATTCACGTACGCTCCTGCCGTTTTCGGATTTCCTCACGGAAATCTAACAGAAAACTAACAAAAGACAATAGAGCGCCGTGAATCCGGCGGTGGGGCCGCCGGTCCCACGCGGGAGCGTCTTAGCCGGAGACCCCTGGTAGACCGGAGAGCGCCATGGCGATCTCGCTTTCGGGGTACTCGTAGGCGTGCAGTT
This sequence comes from uncultured Spirochaeta sp., assembly GCA_964419735.1. Classification (GTDB taxonomy): domain Bacteria; phylum Spirochaetota; class Spirochaetia; order DSM-27196; family Alkalispirochaetaceae; genus Alkalispirochaeta. Next base: position 15,441 of record CAYQRW010000017.1, on the reverse strand, counting down.
TTCCCGCCATGAAATCCAGGTAACTCTGCATGTCAAAGTGTCCATGCCCGCAGAGGTTGAACAGGATCGTCTTCGGAGTTCCCTCTTCCTTGGCGCGCAGCGCCTCCTGAATCGCGCCCACCACGGCGTGATTGGCCTCGGGGGCGGGAATGATGCCCTCCGCCTTGGCAAACTGGATCCCTGCAGAAAACGTTTCGATCTGGTTGTAGTTGGTGGCCTCGATCGTACCGGCGTGGTGCAAGTGGCTCACCAACGGTGACATGCCGTGGTAGCGCAAGCCTCCGGCATGGATCGAAGGCGGCACAAAGGTGCTACCCAGGGTATTCATTTTCAACAACGGGGTGAGATGGGCGGTGTCACCGTAGTCATAGGCGAACGATCCCTTAGTCAGGCTGGGGCACGCCGCCGGCTCCACGGCTACCACCCGCACATCCTGCTCGCCGCGCAGCTTGCGTCCGATAAAGGGAAAGGAGATCCCGGCGAAATTACTCCCGCCGCCGGTAGCTCCCACGATGACATCGGGATAGTCCCCGGCAAGTTCCATCTGCTCAATCGCTTCCAGCCCGATCACCGACTGGTGCAGCATCACGTGGTTCAGGACGCTTCCCAGGGCGTAGTGCGTTCCCGGGTCCTGAACGGCCGCCTCCACCGCTTCGGAGATGGCGATTCCCAGGCTTCCGGGAGAGTCGGGATCCTCCGCTAGGATTGCCCGCCCGGCGGCGGTGGTATCGCTGGGGCTGGGAATGATCGACGCGCCAAACGCCTCCATCATTCCGCGGCGGTAGGGCTTGAGGCCGTAGCTGACCTTTACCATATAGACCTCCACCTCCACGCCCATCAGGGCCCCCGCCATGGCGAGCGAGCTCCCCCATTGACCGGCGCCGGTCTCGGTGGTGAGACGGGTAATTCCTTCCTGCTTGTTGTAGTACACCTGCGGCACCGCGGTGTTCGGCTTATGGGATCCGGTGGGACTAACCCCTTCGTACTTGTAGTAGATCTTGGCCGGAGTATCCAGCGCCTTCTCGAGCTGGCGAGCTCGAAACAACGGCGTGGGTCGCCACTGGCGGTAGGCGTCACGCACCTCTTCGGGAATTTCGATTTGCGCGTCACGGCTGACTTCCTGCATAATCAGGCCCATGGGAAAAAGCGGGGCCAAATCATCGGGGCCCAGCGGCTCATGCGTTGCCGGATGGCGGGCGGGGGCGGCTCCCTCGGGAAGATCCGACTGAATGTTGTACCATGCCTGGGGAATCCGATCTTCGGATAGTTGAAATTTTACCTGGCTCATACCACCTCCGTGAATAATCATCTATGAGGAATGTAACAATATTCCTTAATGGGTGCTACCGGACGAGGGTGGCATCCGTGTCCGGATCCGGTTGAACCACGGCTACGGTCCAGCGCGTTCCCCGTCCCGCGGCGGTCTCACGTTGGATAGTGGCCCCGATCTGTTGACTCAGGGTGGAAATCAGCGTGAGCCCGAACCCATGGTGGTCAGCGCGGTCCTCCGAGAACCCGCTACCGGTATCTGCCACATGCAACCTCAGGTCATTTCCCTCTACGACCACCGTCACCGTGATTGTACCGGTTGTGTCGCCGGGAAAGGCGTGCTTCACGGCGTTCAAGATCAGCTCACTGGTGATAAGCCCCAGAGGTACGGCAATTTCCATGCTGCAGTGGGCGGTGTCGGGAACGTTGCGGACGATCGCTATCGAGCCATCGGAGGGGGCATACGCCACCTCGATTCCCCGCGCAATATCATCGACGTAGGGCTTGAGCATGACATCCTCCGAGAGGCCCGGCTGGAAGATATTGTCATGAGTTGCCGCCAATGCCTGGATATGCGTGCGTAACTCATCGATGAGTCGCGTGGCACCTTCATCTACATCCATGGAGCGCAAATTGAGCAAACTTGAGACAAGTTGCAGATTATTCTTGACGCGGTGGTGGAGTTCCCGCAATAACATATACTGAAGCTCGTTGGCGTGCTGCAGGCTCTCGTACATCCGCGCGTTGGAAAGCGCCACGGCGGCGTGATTTGCCAGCGCCTGCGCCAGTTCGATCTCATCGGGATCGAAGGGGCTGACGGTATTGCGATCCATAGTGATCATACCGATCACCTGCCCCCGGTCGAGAAGCGGCACCCCCATCCAGGTTCTGATGTGTCCGGAACCAAACTCCCCTTCACTGGTGAGGAAATGCGGAAAATCTACCCGAATATCGTCCAGGGCTAAGGGGGTCTTCCCCGTGATCACGTAGTAGTTGGGAAACCGGTCGTCCAGCGGAAACTGCAGGCCCGTCACCGTGTTTTCCGGTGGAAAGCCGGTGCAGGCCACGATTTCCAGCTCGGTTTCATCCAGCATCTGGATCGAGCCGGTATCAAAGGGAATCGCCGCCGAAAGGTTTTCGAACGCCGCGTGATAGATCAGTTGTGTATCATGGATCGAACTATCCAACTCAACCGCCGATGCCAGTACCGCCTGTAATCGACTGGCCAAGGTGGCAAGCTGCGCCTCCGAGTCGCTACATTCCTCTCGGCGAGCCGCCGATCGTGGCTCATCAGCGACCAAAATCACCTGTCGCTGCGAGACCCCGGCGGCGGAAATAACGAGTGTCGCCCGGGCACTGCTCTCGGCGGAGCCTTCCGGGACCGCCGCCGCACTGGCCTCCGCGGTCGAGACTACCGGCACACTGAGAGACTTTCCCCATGCCAGCTGTTTGTGCAACTCTTGCAGAGCCACCGTGTCGGTTGTCGCTTCGTGCTCCATCACTGAGAGCAGGGAGTCTCCCGCGGACAGCGTCCGCCCCGTGAGCTCAGCCATAGCGCTTCTAAACCGTGGATCGAGAGATAGAATGCGCAGCGACGCATCGGTGGTGGCTGTCGGGAGCACTTGGTGTAGCACGGTCTCTTTACCATACTTGCGATTATGATCTGTAGCAACCGAAACACGTCCTCTGCTACACTTAACGCAATGAGTGCGATAGCCCAATCCAAGAGTATCGAATGGCGTGACGGGAAGCTTCTCTTGCTGGATCAGACGCAGCTGCCGGAATCGGTGGTGGTTGAAGAGCAACACACAGTTGAACAGGTATGGGATTCGATTAAACAGCTCAAGGTCCGCGGTGCGCCGGCGATCGGGGTGGCCGGTGCTTATGGCTTGGTGGTGGCGATGCGCCCGTTTCGCTCCGCTGGACGGGACCAGTTCCTCCAGGAACTCCACAGGGCAGCTGCCTACTTGGATAGCTCCCGCCCCACTGCGGTGAATCTGAGCTGGGCGCTGAAGCGGGTAGTGACGGCGGTGGAATCCGCCCCCGAGGCCGACGGCGCCTCTCTATTTGAGGTGGTACAGCGGATTGCGGAGGAGATTCATCACGAAGACATCGAACTCTGCCGTCGCATCGGGGAAGTTGGGGCTCCCCTGATCACCAGTGGAATGGGGATCCTCACCCACTGTAACGCCGGGCGCCTGGCAACTTCGGAGTACGGTACCGCCACCGCTCCCATGTATCTCGCTCACCAGCAGGGCGTGGCGTTCTCGGTCTACTCCGATGAGAGCCGTCCCTTGCTGCAGGGATCGCGGCTCACGGCGTGGGAGCTACAGCAGGCGGGAATCGACGTCTATACCATAACCGACAACATGGCCGCCTACGTAATGGGGCAGGGACTCATCGATATGGTGATCGTCGGCACCGATCGGGTGGCCGCCAACGGCGATGTGGCCAACAAAATCGGTACCATGGGGGTAGCGGTTCTGGCTCGCCATTTCGGCATTCCCTTCTACGTGGCGAGCCCCTTCTCCACGATCGATCTCAACACCGCTACCGGTGCCGAGATCGTCATTGAAGAACGGGATGAAGCGGAGGTGACGCACTTCGGCCTGCGCCGGACCGCGCCGGAAGGGATCAAAGTACGTAACCCCGCCTTTGATGTAACGCCCCACGAGCTGGTGACCGGGTTTATTACCGACCGGGGATTGGTGGAGCCGCCGTATGGGGAGAATCTGCGGCGGATGTTCGGATAGCCACGTATTGGGTACCGGCTATTCAGCGGCCCCTTTCAGGCGGCGTTCCGCTTCCAGTCCGGCATCGCCCAACCGGTCCAGCTCGTCGGGAGACAGCTCGATCGCAAGGGCCTCGGCGTTGGACTGCGCCTGGGATGCGGAGCTCGCCCCGGGAATGGCCACCACCTGTTCGCCGTGGCGCTGGGTAGTCCACGCCAGGGCGATCTGCGCTGCCGTGGCACTGTGGTCGTGGGCCGTGCGCTGGAGCGCTTCGATTAGCGGCCGGGTAGCCTCGAGACCCTCCGGCTTAAACCGTTTCAGCCATTTTCGCGGTCCGCGACGGGAGGAGATCTGTTCATTGCCGTGAAACTTTCCGGTGAGTACTCCCTGGGCCAGCGGCGAGTAGGCAATAATCGATATTCCGAGATCCCGCGCCGCCTCCAGCACGCCGTTGCGTTCGATCTCGCGGTCGATGAGGCTGAAGCGCATTTGATTGCTGGCTAACGGCAGGCCCTCCAGTGTAAGGCGGGCGTGGGCCCGCCGCATCCGGTCGGTATTGAAATTGCTCACCCCCACGGCGCGGATCTTACCCTGCCGGACCAGTTCTCCCATACGGGCAACCTGTTCCTCCACGCGGGAGAAGCTGAAGGGCTGGTGGATCTGGTGCAAATCGATGGCAATTCCGTCCAGCGCCCGCTGGCGAGCGGGAAACGTCTTGTGGATCGAGCCGGCAAACCGGAACGCCGGAAACCACTTATCCGCCAGCACGTACCGTTCATGTTCTACCCCCAAGGCGCGAATCGCCGCCGCCAAAGACTCCTCGGAGGCGCCGTTTCCGTAGACCTCGGCGGTATCAAACCAGTTGATTCCGTGGTCGAGGGTTACCCGGACGATTTCCTGCACCGTTTCCTGGGGAAGGGCCGCCCAATACCCGCCGGCCAGGCCGCGGCTTCGCGAGAACTGCCAGCAGCCCAGACCGATAGGTGTAACGCGAACCGAGGTTTTACCGAGGGGATACGTTTTTGACATAACTGGATGTGCCTCCGGGCACAAAGATATCGCATCAGTCGGGGCTGCGGCTATCGGGGGATCGTTTCCTGCACCGCGTAGACTGTGCAGACTACCGGTGGTTGTCCCGCACCCCCCTCGGAACCGATGCCCTCCTCGCCACCGATGACCCCGTCGCCACCGATGCACTCAATCGCGGAAAGCTCCTCCCGGGGAAAGAGCAGATCCGTCGTTACCACGGCACCGCCATCGAGGAAGATCTCCAGGATTGAGCGGTCCACGATGAGATCGACGGTGCCGGTGCCGCTGTGCGTGATCAGAGAAACCGTCTTGTCCGTATCTGCCAGGCTGTTAAAAGCACCCATATCACAGGCGCTGCGATCGATGCGTACGTTCTGGGCGGTGCGCGTTACCACAACCGCCCCGGCGGCGCCAAATCGCAGAATGATCTGGAACGGTTCCTGGCGAGGAGCCACGGCGGATACCCGGTACGCCCGGGCACCATCGGTCTCCCATCGCTGGTGAGGTGGTGCCGTCTCCGACAGAAGCTCATCCGCCATGAGTACCGCCAGTTCCCGTACCGGCTGCTGGCGAAGTGCTACCCCCTCGGCACCGTCGCGCACCAGTGACAGCTCGCGGGGCAGGGTGAGCGTTCCCGCCCATCCGGAGGTTTGCGGAACGTCCGAATGGGCCCAGTGGGAGGCCCAGGCGATCCAGATGCGACGGCCGGCCGTGCCGCTCCAGCTCTGCGCCGCGTAGAAGTCGTGACCTTGGTCCACGGGGCGAAAGTCCGCCTCTGCGGCGTGAAACTGGTGGCCGTCAAACTCGCCGGTGATGTACTGCGCCCCGGCGTATCGGTTGGATAGTCCGCGGCCCACGTGGACGACCAGTACCCACCGCGCATCACCCTGGGGTTCATCCTGGGGTTCGCCAGAAGAGAGATCCTGAGGCAGGGGGAGCTGAAAGAGATCGGGGCACTCCCACTCTCCCTCCGTGTAGCCCAGGCCCCGGCCGAAGCTACTCTCGTAGCGCCACTGCTCCAGATCGGGGGATGAGAAAAACTGAACATGATCGCCGGCGGCCAGCACTAGGTACCATCTCCCGGAGCGCGGATGGCGTCCCACCTTCGGGTCGCGAAAATCGGAGACGCCGGGATTGGGTAGCACCACACCGCGGGGCTCCCACCGGTCACCATCGGCACTTACGGCGAGACACTGCTGTTGCAGCGTGGTATGGATCGAACCCTGGGGAACCGCGCCGGTGTAGATCGCCCGGAGGGGTGGAACGGTACGCGGCTCGTGGGCCTCGGAGGCCTGCACTGCCGCTGCGTTCACTACCACCGCTGAGCCGGTGAACGCCATGCCGTGGGTGTCATCGGGATGCAGTGCTACCGGGCGATCTCGCCAATGGAACAGATCCTCGCTCACCGCATGGCCCCAGTGCATCGGCCCCCATCGGTTTTCCTCGGGGTTGTGCTGGTAGTAGAGATGAAACAGCCCGTTATGCCACACCAGACCGCAGGGATCGTTCATCCAGTTGGCCGGCGGAGAGAAGTGAATCGTGGGACGGTGCGGATCGGAGCTCATGGGTGGAGAGAGTCTACCAGAGCAACGTGATAATCGTGAGTGCGTTTGGCGACTCGCGCGTGATTGAGCTGGAGCGCGAGCTCCCGTATGTTCCGCCGAAGCTGTTCCACGTCCGGCTCGAGTCCCAGATGGCGCCGTGTAAACAGAATGGACAGCTCCACTTCCAGCAGCTGGCGATACACGGTGGACACCCGGGCGGCGGTGAGTATTACTTCCCGGGATGTCTCCGACCGCTCATTGTCGGGGGCTCCCGCCGCTCTGGCCTGAGCTGCCGCCTCCCGGGCCGCCTCGAGCTCGGCTGCGCGCTGCTCCCGGCGATCATACTCCTGCTGGAGGGTCCGGGAGAGGTAGTCAGTCCACACGGTGGACGATGTTGCCTGGGGTGCGGCGAGGTGGCCGGCGGTGATGCTTTTCCCGGCACCGGACTCAAAGCGGAAGATCGTCTCTTGGAAGGAACAGTCCGGATAGCGCTGTTCCAAGGCGTGGCGGAACCGCCACTCCGGATCGCCGGTGCGTCGCGTCCCGGGAGGCACCTCTTTTTGCGTGCCCGAGAACGGGGGTAATCCGAAGGTAGCGATTTGGGCTGCTCCAATGACCTGGTCCGTGGTGGCCCGGCCCTGTGTCGGGTGTTCTCTCGCCGTCAACGGCTGCACCTGATCTTGAAACCTCACGGTGGCGGGGGTACCACCGGGATTGAAAAGCCGCACGATCGGCCGCAGACCGTCTTCCGACCGCTTGCAGGCGGAGAGTCCGACCCCCACCTCACTGGGAAGCGCTATCCCGGGAAGAATGGGCCGGGTGACGGAAGTTGCGGATCGGCCCAGGTAGAGGGGAGGGGCAAAGAACCGGTCGATTTTGCGGAACGTCTCGTGATCGGTGACATTTGAGTGAGCCGAAAGCGGCGAAACCGCCCACGAGAACGTGAGCCTTCGCCGGCACTGCGCCTCGGGGGTGAAGATTTCCGGACCCGCGTCTCCAGTGCGGGCGCCCAGATCGGCGCGTGCCAGCCAGCCCACCGCTCGCACCACCGTAAGCGCGATCGCCCCCTGCGGGAGGATCTCCAGCTCATGGAGCCCGCGGTGAAGGACCAGGACCTGACCGGCGGTATGCGTCGCGAGAAATCCGCGATCGTTCGGAAGCGATACGGGCAGTCCCGGCTCCCGGGCTCCGAGCATCAGATTGCTCACTGCAGTGGGTATATCGGACTCCTGGTAGGCGGTGAAGGAGTTCATCACCTCTGCGGCATCGTCCCAGTGAAACTGGTTGAGTAGCTGAACCCGCAGCGACTCGGGGAGGGGCTCGGGGGAGGTGTCGTTCGGAAACGCCGGGGAAGTGATCAATTGGAGTCGATGATCCCGGGAGTGATGGGTCAGCTCCATTCCTACGTAGGCCTGATCATCCGCAGCGCGCAGCTCCAACCGAATTACCGCTGAATTATCGGTGAGCGCGGCGGTGCGATGCCGGCGATCGGCGCTGAGCTCCACCGGTAGAAAAAATGACCCGGAGACGGACACTACGATCCGGTCCCTCGCGTCTATCTCTACCGCGAGTTCCCCCGCGGACAGGTGCACCGCGAGGGGCTGCTCCTTTTCGGGGAGATCAAAATTGTACGTGTCCCCCGCATCACCCACGTCACGCCAGGTAAGACGGTACGTGCCGCCGCTCCCGGATATGGTGATCGTCCCGTCTCGATAGAGGGTTGCGGTAAGTGAATCGTTTTCCAGGGAGAGCGCATCGGGGGCAGAGGTAACTCGTACGCGAGATGATTCGGGGCGCCCACCGGCTCGATCGGTGCCCGCTGGGGGGTGCGCCGTCATGACCGTGAGCGGCGGGAGTTCCGGTCCCATTCCGTCGGCAAGGATCGGTCGTTGGGGATAGAGGGAGGGGTTGAAATATACCGGTAGTCCATCCTGCGAAGGAGAGCCCCGGAGCGCCGCTTCCGTGAGGCGGGTGAGCAGCCGCTCCTGTCTCTCGTGAATCTGTGAGAACCGGATTTCTGCCTCTTCATGGACCGGATCGGAGCTGACGCCACACATCGTATCGTGGGGGTGGTTCTGCAAGATCAGGCGCCACAGTAACTCCAGTTCTTCATGCACGTGCTCATCGCCTGCCGCCAACAGGGAGAGCGGCTCCAGATACCGTTCCTGCATCGTCTGTACCTGACTATTTGCCGTCTTTAGATATACCCGGGCCGACAGAATTCCTGGGAAGATAGAAATGAAGCGGCCACTGTACTGCATGCCCTGTACTTCCGGGATCGTTGTGCTGGAGAGCGTCGGTGTCTTGGCGGCGACATACTCTTGGGGCGAGGATACTCGTAACGCGCTATCCCCCGGCACCACAGCTCGGTTGGGGAGCTCCGGCTCCATTTCCTGATCATAGCCATTCATGAGGAGCAAGTGGGTATCATGCGTGAACGGTGCTATCCGTCGCGACGCCTCGGCCAATCGTGGCAGGAGGAGCGCCGGATGGGAGTAGAGGCGCATTCCGTTGCGGTAGCTGTCCACGAGATAGATAACTGGGAGCCGTGAGCCGTCCGGGGCGCTCCATCGCAGTTCACTGCGAACACCGTCGGGGAGCAGGTCGAATCCGCGCCAGGCAAAGATCGCCTGGATGCCGAACTGTTGGTGGATCTGAACGGCCTGCGAGATCTGTCCGAAGTTGTCCATGAGCCACCCCACCGGAGCGGACGCTCCCAGTGCGGCGGTATCGTCCATGCCCAGCAGAAGATTCCGCAAGAGCGCCTCCCCACTTACCACCTGCCAGTCAGGCTGTTGGTAGTAGGGGCCCACGGTCAGACGCCGCTCGTGAACTAGTTGAGAGATCCGCGCCAGTGCTTCCCGGGCCTGAACAGGGGTGAGCTGGGCTACATAGTCCTCGATCAAGATCGACTGTCCATCTAAGGTAAATCGATAGTCTGGGTCGTTATCGAAACGCTCAAAAAGTGCCGCGAAAAACGGCACCAGCCACTCGCGGGTGAAGCTGCTGGGGACAAACCATTCGCGGTCCCAGTGGGTATGGGGCAGTACGTGCAGGGTGGTCTTCATGGCTATCTACTCTACATCGCGGCAACACCGGTGTAAATAAATAACTTGCAAGACATTTCACGTCAAGATGAAAGACCATGAAAAAAATGCTTGACCTCTGCCGGGGGTGGATATACCATCGAAATACCCATGAGCACGAGAGTTCGTCTTGCCGACATCGCCCAACGAGCCGGTGTAAGTGCCGCCACGGTGAGCCGAGTACTCCGCGATCCCCAACGGGTGAAGGCGCATACGCGAGAGCTCATCTACGCGGCGATGCGGGAACTGAACTATGTTCCGCCCGCTATGCATCATGATCCCGATTCTCTGAGCCATATCATTGGGATCTTCGCACCCCATCTGCTCTTGGATTCCGTCACCGAGTTGGTACGGGCGGTGGAGGAAGAACTGGCGGACACATCCTTCGATATCCTGTTAGTGAATATGCGCGGTAACCGTGATTTTGGCGGGTTTATTCAAGGAAATAGTCATATTTTGCGGAAAATTGATGGCGCCGTGGTCTTCTCGGCGGATATCTCGCACCAGGCCGTGGAGTTCATGAAAAGTGCGGATGTTCCTTTAGTGCTCTTGCAGTCACGAAGCCAACTGGTGCGGGCGGTGAGCAACAACAATTTCATCGGAGGACAGGACGCGGCGGCCCATCTACTGGAGTGCGGCTACCGGCGTCTCGCGTTTGTAGGCTGGGAACCCGTGGATGAGCACGTGTCCGATCGACTGGATGGATTTCGGTCATTGTTGGCGCGCGATGGCCTGATTCTACCGGATGCAGACATCAGCTACGGTTCGCTCACGGTGGATGGCGGGTATCACGCTACCGCAGAACTGCTCCACCGGGGCGTGCCGGATGCAATTTTTTACGCCTCCGACGTACTTGCCATGGGGGGAATGAAACGTCTCCGTGAGGTGCGTCTCCACGCCCCTGAGGATATCGGGATCATGGGATTTGATGATCTCAGTGTCGCTGCCCCCTTGGGACTCACGACGATGCGCCAATTCTTCTCGACCAAAGCGCAGATGGTGATCGAATACCTGGTAGGACGCATCTCCGGAGAGATTCGCAGCGATCAACCGGAAGAACTCCAGGTGTCGCCGAAGCTCGTGGTCCGGGATACTACCTGTGGCAGCGGGCCGGCACGGAATAAGGATTGAGTACCGTCGTTGACGGTGAAAAAAGGTAAGGAGGTTTTCGATGAAAACGGGAACACGACTATTGATTGCGGCGATGCTGATCGTCGCGCTGGCGGGAACGGCAATTGCCGGTGGCCAGGCGGAACCGACGCCCACAGCTCCTGCTGATGAAGGACCGCGGGAGATCACCCTGTGGACTACTGAGGAGCAACCGGAACGGCTGGAGGTGCAGGAGCGGATCGCCGCTGACTTCGAGGCGGAAACCGGAATCTCGGTGGAAGTCATTCCGGTCACGGAAAATCAGATGGGTGAGCGCGTGACGGCGGCGTTTAGCGCCGGTGAGCTGCCGGACCTGGTATACCATCCGCTTAACTTCACTCTGAGCTGGGCCGAAGCGGGAATCCTGGACAGTGACGCCGCCACCGATGTGGTTTCCAACCTAGGTGAGTCGACCTACGGAACCGGTGTCCTGAACCTGGTTGCCGTTGACGACGGCTATGCCGCAGTGCCTGTAGACGGATGGACGCAGCTCCTGGTGTACCGCGCCGATCTATTTGAAGAAGCCGGATTGGATCCTCCCACCGACTACGAGAGTATTCGCGCCGCGATTGCTGAGCTCCATGATCCGCCCGATATGTACGGATTCGTGGCGGGAACCGATCCCAGCCAAGTCTATATGATGCAGGTCTTTGAGCACATCGCCCTGGCGAACGGAGTGGACACGGTTGATGAAGACGGGAATGTCACGCTGGACACGGATGCTATGCGGGAGACGCTAGAGTTCTACAAAGACCTCGGCGACGCGAGCCCTCCCGGAAACCTCTTCTGGCAGCAGAGCCGGGAACTGTACTTTGGTGGACAGGCGGCAATGATCGTGTGGTCTCCATTCATTCTGGACGAGCTTGCCGGTCTGCGAGACGATGCGCCGGTTACCGCGCTGGACGATCCCACTGGTGATGAACTGGCCCGGAACACCGGCTTTGTCACGCAACTGGCTGGTCCCAGTAATCCTGACGGCAGTGCCTGGACGGACGTGCGCTACATGGGTATTACCGTAGATGCCGATGTGGATGCGGCCCAGCAGTTCGTAGAGTTCTCCATGGACAGCGGGTATCTCGACACCCTGGCGATCGCACCGGAGGGGAAATTCCCTGTTCGTTTGGGTACTCAGGATGATCCGGAGGCATTCGTTGAGGGATGGTCCGAGCTTGAGGTCGGTGTAGAGCGCAAAGCGGCGCTGGGATCGATCTATCCGGCGGATGTGATTAGTTCGCTCCTAGAAGGACTGCAGACGGGCAGCCGTTGGGGCTTTGATAAGGGCTATGGAGCACTGACCGCGCGCCTGTACGACACGCGTGTCATCGCGGAGATCGTCCGCGAGTATCTCGATGACGATATCTCCTTGGACGATGCCGTAGCCCGCATTCAAAGTGAGACGGAGGCGCTGGCTGAATAGCCGCGCGTCCGCCTGATACCAGATACGGATACAAAGACGATACCGCACCCCCAGGGCCGGCTGCGATGCCTCCCTGCGGGGTGCGGCATGTTCCGAAGTAAGGGGTAGTGATGGGTAAGAAACAGTATTCGACGCTGGCCGCACGTGAGGCCCGTCTCGCGGTGTTGATGCTTATTCCGGCATTTTTGATCGTCTTTGCTATCATTCTGTTTCCGGTGCTGCTCAACTTCTGGATTAGCTTCAAGCCGGTTGCCCTGGGGGATTTACGACCTCCCAGCGCGGTAGTTCGGGAGCAGATAGTGGAACGCCCAGCTCGCTCGGGGGATGAGCTGGTGTTGCGCTATCAGCTACGGAACTCCAGTCAGCAGGACCCGATCACGAACGTCCGCATCGAGGGTTCCGTCCCCCCCGGACTGGTGGCGGTCACGCTGCCGGAGGGATTTCGGGTAGCGGACAGGACGCTGGTGGCGGAGTTCGACCGGTGGGACGGGGGATACTCGGAGCGACTCGAACTGCGATTCGAGGCGCAGTCTGAATTTATGGATAGCGGCTGGCTTAATTCTGGGGACATGACGTTTCCGGAAGCCACCGGCCGGGGAGGAAACAAGCTCTTTAATCTGAGCTTCTCCGGGCAGAACTACCGGTCCGTGCTCTCCGCAGGGGATTTCTGGCCATCGTTGGTGACCTCGTTTGTGTACACCACGGGCGGTGCGGTGGGCGCGATCCTGTTGGGGCTCCTGGCTGCGCAATTGGTAAATCGACCATTTCACGGAAAATCTCTGCTTCGGGGCCTGCTCCTATTTCCATATGTAGCCCCGGTCATCTCGGTGGCGTTCGCCTGGACCTTTCTTCTCGACCCCTTTAGTGGAACGCTGAACGCCCTGCTCCAAAGGTTTGATCTGGTAGAAAATGGGATCGGCTTTTTGAGTGAACGAACGATCACGGCCACCTTTCTGGGGCTGGAGTTCCAAATGCCCCTGGCCCTTTCGTCGATTATCGCCTTCGACGCGTGGCGCTACTTTCCGTTTGCCTTTCTCTTCATCCTGGCCAGGCTCCAGGCGATTCCCGCACCGCTCTATGAGTCGGCGGATGTGGATGGGGCCACGCCGTACCAGAAGTTCTTCCGAATCACCGTACCCCAGGTAGCGGGCGTGATCGGTACGTTGTTCCTATTGCGGTTTATGTGGACGTTTAACAAGTTTGATGACGTCTTTCTCCTCACCGGCGGTGCCGCAGGGACCAAGACGCTGCCGATTCAGGTCTACGATAACGCCTTCGGCCGAGCTGATATCGGCGCCGGGGCGGCCACTGCGGTACTGCTCTTTCTGTTCTTGGCGGTGTTCCTGACGATCTATTTTCGATATACCCCTGAGGAGGAGGCGTGATGAAGCGCTCGGTGAGCATTCTCGTTTCGGCCCTGACCGGGGCTGTTGTTGCCTACGTTGCCTTCGGGGCATGGCGTCTACTGCTGGCGGTGTTTTCGGACTATGCTTCCACCACGGTATCCGGTGTCATCCTGGTGCTGGCCGCCGTTCTGGGAGCGTTGTTTCGCACCATTCACCTGGCACCACTATCCTTTCCGGTGTGGCTGCGACGCCCGCCGGGACGTATCGCCGCGCTCGCCGGTGCGGTGTGGATCGTGCACAGCGGCGTAACATCATTCTCTCCGCTGGGAATGGCGACCGTCACGGTGTGGGGGACGGTGGGTGTTCTCGTGGGATGGGTAGTAGTCGCCTTCACCCTGGAATCTATCTTCCGCGCCGTTCCCGTTACGGATACGATCAAAACCGAGCTCATGTATACCTCCGTGGGCGGGCTGCAGGCGTTTGGGTTTCTGTTTTACACAGTGATCGCACTCTTTCCGTTCTATTTTATGATCGCCTCCAGCATGAAGAGTAGGGCGGTGTTCCTCCAAAACCCGAGCAATCTATCGATCGATTTCTCGCAGGGGCTGGGATCGGTCCTGGTGGGGTACACGGAGGTTATGACGCGGTTCAACTTTGGACGCTACATCTTTAACAGCACTTTTGTGGCGCTGTTCACGGTGGTAATCACCCTGGTGCCGGCCATTCTTGGGGCGTACGCGGTGACGCGACTCAACTTCAAAGGCAGAGATCTTTTGTCGCGTTCGATCCTGCTCATCTACATGTTTCCGGCGATCGTCTTGGTGATTCCCCTGTACAGCGTGTTTTCCCAGTTGGGTCTCAGGGATACCCTTCCCGGACTTCTAGTGGTGTATCCGGCGATGACGATTCCCGTGGCCCTGTATATGTTGCGCAGCTATTTTCTCACCCTGCCCAAGGACATCGAAGAGGCGGGACTGATCGACGGCTGCACTCGGTTCGAGGTGATCTGGCGCATCACCCTTCCGCTCAGTGTGCCCGCCCTGGCGAGCGTGGGGCTGTACGTATTCATGATCGCCTGGAACGAATTTCTGTTTGCCTTCATGTTTCTGGACTCTCCGGAGATCTTTACGCTGAGCCGAGGAGTAGTCTCCCTCAACTCCCAGGAGGTGCCGCGTCAATTTCTGATGGCGGGAGCCGTAATCATCACCGTCCCCATCATGGTACTGTTCTTTTGGTTCGAACGTTTTCTGGTGGGCGGTCTTTCCGCCGGAGGCGTGAAGGGGTAGCGTTCACGGTCCATCGTCATTCTGCTATACTGCACGCAATGGCAACGACATACGACGATAAGAAGATCATTTATACGATGCACGGAGTCAGCCGCGTCCGCGGTACGAAGACGGTGCTCAAAGACATTAGCCTCTCCTACTTCTATGGCGCCAAGATCGGCGTGATCGGACTCAACGGGTCCGGTAAGTCCACCCTCATGCGGATTCTCGCCGGGCTCGACGATGAGTACACCGGGGAGATCACCGTCTCTCCGGGATATACGATCGGCTATCTGGAACAGGAACCGCACCTGGAAAACGGGAAGACGGTGCTGGAGATCGTCTCCGAGGGAGCGAAGGAGATTACGGACCTTCTGGCGGAGTTCGAGGCGGTGAACGAGGCGTACGGTGATCCCGACGCCGACTACGAGAAACTCGGAGAGAAGCAGGCGGCGATCCAGGAGAAGCTGGATGCCGTGGGCGGCTGGGATCTGGATGCGCGTCTGGAAATGGCGATGGACGCGTTGCGCTGTCCCCCGGGAGATACCAAGGTGGACGTCCTCTCCGGTGGCGAGCGCCGCCGCGTGGCATTGGTGCGGCTGCT
>CAYQRW010000016.1:17834-26425 GCA_964419735.1 uncultured Spirochaeta sp. | reverse complement strand
ACCCGCTGTGCTCGTTGGGTTAATCCCTTAAACATCCTTATTCTCCCGTTCCGGTTCTGCTCCGGTACAATTTCTTGATCAGTCGTGCGCGACGCACATCCAGCGTCGAGCCATCGTCATCGGTCATGGCCACTATCTGGCTGTCATGACTCATCAGCATGAGTTCCGTCACCACCGAGAGAGATATGTCCTCCACACCTCCGGTGGCTACGGCAAAGCGAAGCACATTGAAGAGCTCCGCCGATTCCGAGGCGTCCAGCCGCTGCGCATGCAGGAGCGTTCCCAACGCCCGATGGCCGGCCTCCGACACCGCGTCTCCGTGGTGGCGGACCAGTTCATCTCGCGCCTCACGCTCATAATGTAATAACCGCCGTGCATAATCTGCAAGCGTCCCGAGCGTAGCCTCTTCCGTTTCCCCCGCTGTGGCGCGATAGGAGACGCGGTACAGCTGACCGATCCGCTCCACCGCGTGCGTTTCGGCTCCCGGAGACTGGATCGCGTCGGTGGCGTCACTCTGCTCCAACGCGGGGATATGGAGATACACCATAGCCGACAAGCCACTGCCCACCCGGCGAATGTCGGGGCCCAGGTAGCCCAGCTGCAGGGACACCGCATAGTCCAGGTCCCGTTCCAGCAGGGTATCGATATGATCGCACCGTTCCCGCGGATCCTGCAGTTCAAAACCGCCGGCCCGAGCCGACACTTCCAGGTGATCCTCATCTCCGAGCCGGACAAAGCTACTGGTACTGTCGTGGATCACCGCCAGGGGAGGCGCCGGTTCCGGCGCAAAGTATCCCCGAAAGCGGTAGGCGGCTCGCCACGGTTCACTCAGCGCCTCTCCATCGAGTAACTGGTAAGTTTGGTCCTGCTCCTGGAACGCCCGCTCCACCTGTTTGCGGAGCTCCACCACGTCCGAGCGTCCCATGCGGTGCGGAAAGGGAATCATCGCCAGATTTCTGGTGAGACGAATCTCGGAGAGTACTACCACATCAAAGTCGGGCCCCTCCGGAGGAAACCACAATGAACGCTGCGGCGTTGAACTGTGCGTCAGCATGGGGGTGGTCCGCTATTCCGCGGTGGTGTCGATTTCGGTATCAACACCGTCGTCATCCGCGATGAACTTGAGCCGATCGCGCAGTTGGGCAGCTGCCTCGAAGTCTTCCTCCGCTACCGCGCCGTTGAGACGGGAGATCAGATCTTCACGCTCCACGAAGAGCCGGCGATACCGCTGTAGCCGCTGAGGGATCCGTCCCCGATGGACCGGTGCCTCGTGTCTCCCCGCCAGCACGCGGTGTACGCCGCTGGAGAACACCTCATAACACTGGGCGCAGCCGGCGGTATGCCGCAGAATGAGTTCCCGGTGGGTCGTGCCACACTGGGGACAGCGCGAGACCTCACTGGTTTCGGCTTCCTGCCACGCCATAAGCCCATCCATAAGGTAGGCCACGGTGGGCCGCGTCGTATGGTTCGTGCCAATACCGAGCTCCCGGGCCCGAGTGGATGGAATATCCACCTCTTGACGAGTTCCACCGAATACCCGAACAAC
Organism: uncultured Spirochaeta sp.; assembly: GCA_964419735.1. Lineage (GTDB taxonomy): Bacteria > Spirochaetota > Spirochaetia > DSM-27196 > Alkalispirochaetaceae > Alkalispirochaeta. Next base: position 24,879 of record CAYQRW010000016.1, on the reverse strand, counting down.
CCGGACCGTGCGTGTATCATCTCCCATAATTGACCATCAGTGTATCACGCCCGACGACGCCAACCAAGCGCCCGTGAAGATCGTCCGCTGTGGCGCAGAATCCGATCCGGGGGAATCCGCGCCGCCCGCCGGGCGGGGATGATTGCGGCGGCTACCGACAGTGCCAACACCAGGAACACCGCTCCCGCCGCCGGGAGATACTGCAAATCCACCGGAATCGTGGCCAAATAGAACTCTGGATTGAACATGTCCACCGGGCGCCCGGCAAAGATGGACAGCGCGGTCTCGATGCCACGGAGAATCTGGTTGATGTTTACCGCCGCCAGAAGCCCCACGATCGCCCCGAGTAGCGCACCGGCAAGACCGATAATGAATCCCGCCGCCACGAAGGTCAGAGCCACCGAGCGGGAACTGACACCGGTGGCGCGCAGAATCGCGATCTCCTGCTCCTTTTCCACCACCAGCAAGACTAGGGCGGAGGATATATTGACCACCGCCACCACCACGATCATCGCCATGACCACCGCCAGCAGGTTGCGACTGGTCAGGAACGACACGTAGCGCCCCTGCTCCGCCGAATACCAGTCGTAGACCAGCCACCCGGCGTCCATGGAGGATACGACCTCTTCGGTGGTATTCAGCATCGTCTCCGTCTGCTCTCGCCGCCCCAGCCCGCTGAGGCCGCGGTTGAACAGCGGATTCGGCAACGCCCGCGGGTGATCGACTTTAATTCCGATCAGATCGGTAGCGGTTTCATCGGGAATGATACGTCGCGCCCGGGCCCACGGCACAAACACCCACAGCCGGTCCAAGTCCCGGTAGCCGCTGCTTACAACGCCGGCCACGGTGAAGCGGCTCACCCGCGGTAGCACCCGCCCCTCTCCCACCGGGCGGACGGTAAGCATACGCACCCGGTCTCCCGGGGTGAGATCAAGCCGCGAGGCGATCTCGGCGCCTACCACGATCTGGTCTTCATCGGTGAGATCAAAGGCCCCCGCGGAGACTTCCATTAGCTCCTGGACGCGGGAATCGCCACTCCACCACGTCTCGGAGACTCCCCTGACGCTCACCCCGCTGCGGCCCCGGTCGGAGTAGAGCAGCCCAAAGCCCTGCCGTTCCGGTACGGCGCTGACAACCCCGGAAATTTCCTCCAATCGCGGCACCATCGCCGAGACGGTTTCCGGATCGGGTGTCTGCCGGGCTACCGCCTGTAGGTGGTAGCTCCCCATTTCTATGAACCGCTCTGCGATGCCCCCGATCATGCCCTCCGCCACCTGCTGCACGACCACCAGCGGGACCATACTCAGCGCCACTCCCACGATCGCACCGATGAGACGGCCCCGCCCACCCCGGCGCCGGGCACCGAGGAAGCGCGCCGCTAGGAACGCTACGCCCGCGTGAGACATCCCGCCTCCAGCTCGAGGACGGCCCCGGTGCGCGCCGCGAGATCACGATTATGGGTGACCAGTATCAGCGTGCGTCCCCGGTCGGCCACCAGCGAGAAAAGCGTGTCCTCCACCATCCGGGAGTTGCGGTCGTCGAGATTTCCCGTGGGCTCGTCGGCGAGAATCAGCGGCGGATTATTGATCAGAGCCCGCGCCAGCGCCACCCGCTGCCGCTCGCCCCCGGAGAGTTGCGCCGGCATGTGCGCCATCCGATCGGCCAGTCCCACGGATACGAGCAAAGCCTCCGCCCGTTGCCGCAGCTCCCGGCGCGCCGTGCGAGTCCCCGGAGAGATCATCAGGGCGGGAAGCGTCACGTTTTCCAGGGCCGAGAAGTCTTGCAGGAGATAATGGAACTGAAAGATCAGTCCTACCACGCGCGAGCGGTAGTGGGTGAGCCCGCTGTCATCGAGCTGTTGCACTTCATCGTTACCTACCCGAATCGAGCCGCGATCGGGAGTGTCCAATCCGGCGATCAGGCTCAGTAAGGTACTCTTGCCACTGCCGCTCTCCCCGGTAATCGCCACCCGGCGTCCCGCCTCCAGGGTGAAACTGATATCCTGCAGTACCTGCAGCCGCTGGGCCCCGTTGGGAAAACTCTTGGCCACCTCCGCCACGTGGAGACCGATTCCAGCACCGTCGTCGTTATCGTTCACCATTCACTCCGATCGTAACAGATCCATCGGCATCCGGCGCACCGCGAAGCGCCCTGCCAGCCACGAAGAAGCCGCCGAAGAACCCACCGCCCCCGCTCCTACCAACACCAACTCCCCCGGAAGGATGCGCGCCGGCACGCTCTCCAGGTAGAAGAACGCCGGAGAAAACGCCAGGGGCGTGTTGGTTCCGATAAGACCCGCCAGAGATTCCAGCAGGCCAAAGATCCCGTTAATATTGCCCGCGATCAGGAGACCCACCAACGTTCCCACGGCGGTCCCCACGATTCCGATGTACCAGCCCTCCAGGGCAAAGACGCGGCGGATCTCTCCCTGCCGAGCCCCCAGGGCGCGGAGGATCGCGATCTCCTCGCTCCGCTCCAGGATGCTCCGGCGGAGGAGCTGGAAGATATTGCCGGCGACCACCACGAAGATCAGCGCCACCAGAAACACCATCATCGCCTTTTCCACGCGGAGTGCGCCGAAAATGCCGCTGTTGTACTCCCGCCAGTTTTCCAAGGACCACGCTCCCGGAATCGACGCCCGGAGCCGATCGGCCGCCTCGGCATCCTGGAAGCGATTGGTCAGCTTAACTCCCACGATCAGCGAATCCGTGGCGTCCAGCGACGCCTCCGCCGTGGAGAGCGAGGTAAACGCCCAGCCCCGGTCGAAGTCTAGGTACCCCGTGCGAAACAGGCCCTGCACCGTAAGTTCCACCTCGGCGGGGCGCGAACTCCCGCGCGGAATATGGGTCACCGCCAGCGCATCGCCCACCCGCACTCCCAGGGCGCGCGCCAGTTCCGCTCCCAGCACCACCGAGCGCGGATCCGCAATCTCGAACGCCCCGGAGACGATGCGTAGCTGCTCCGCCGCGCCGCGGTCCCGGGCAAGCCAGTCCTCCGGTACGGCGCGCAGCACGATTCCTTGCGGTTCCGGCCAGAAGCCCCGAGCCAGGGTCTGAATCTCGGCGGTGGGAACCGCCGACTCCACCGCCGGGTCGCGGCGCAACTCCTCCACCACCGGCGCGATCTCCTCCCGCTCCCCCACCCCGCGGTCGGTACTGAGGCGCAGATGGAAGGAGTTCACCTCCAGAATGCTCTCGATCGTGCCCAGTTGGAATCCGTTCATCACCGCCAGCACCACGATCAAGGTAGCCACGCCGGCGGCGATACCGGCCACCGCCAGACCGGTGGCCCCGGCTCCGCGAGTTTGGCGGGTACCGAGGAACCGCCGCGCCACGAAGAGCATCCACCGGTTCATGAGAGATCATCCTCTGCGAAGGCACCGTTTACGAAAACCTCACGGCGGGTCACCTCACCGTCCACCACCGTCTCCCGAAACACCGGATCTCCGTCACGAAAATGGGTGCGGACCGTGGTATCGCCGGCGGCCTCCTCCCGCAAGACGAGGGCCTCGTTCTCATAGCGCTCCATGACGTAGTCATCGCCATCGCGGTAGGTCCACTGCGTCTCTCGTCGCAGGTTTCGTCGAGTTTCAACCTGCCGTACCAGCCGATCCTGGCTGTCATGCGTATTCTCGATGCGGTACACCAGCCGACCCTGATCGCGCTCCTCCTCGGAACGGAGAAGCCCCTCGGAGTAGGTCGTGGTGACCACTGAGTCTTCCCGCACCACGCGGCGCTCGGTGAGCTCTCCCTCCGCGTAGGTCAGAAACTCCTCACTCACCTCGCCGTCGCGGTCGATCCGGATGTATTCGGGACGGGCGCCGGCGGTGAACCGGATCTGCAGCGTCAGGGCATCTCCAAGAATCGACTCCTCACCGCCCTCCCCGGGGGGAGCAAACCGCGCCGTGAGGCACTCTTCCCCGGCGCAGCGGCGAACGGAGCGTACCGTTCCGTCCGACCGGTAGGTCATCCGCTCCGACAGCGTCTCCTCACCGGTGGCGTCCACCCGCCGACGACGCGCCACCGCGCCGTCATCGGTGTAGCGAATGTGCTCGCCCCCCATCGGCGCGCCGTCCCGCAAGAGCAGGCGATACTCCTCACGGGGTACTACGTCTCCGCCAACCGCCTCTACCGCCATGAGCCATCCCTCTCGAGGGACGCCACCGGAACTGTCGGGGCCGTCACGCTCCTGCAGCCGGATAAACTCAGCGTTGCTCGTATACCAGCGGACCCCGGCGCGTGCGTCGGTGAGCGGCCGGTGTCCTAAAGCCTGGACGATTCGCGCTTCCGCGGAGTCCTCGGGAACGTCCGACGACTGGGCGACCACCGTCGGTGCGAGGGCGGTCAAGACGAAGGTACACGCCAGCAGGAGCATCACGGCGCAATCAGTTCATCCATATAGGACTCCGGATCGAATCGGTGAATATCCTCGTAGCGCTCTCCCGAGCCTATCCAAATACACCCCAATCCCAGTGTTCGCGCCAGGGGCACCAGTATGCCGCCCCGGGCGGTGGAATCGTACTTGGTGAGCAGTACCCCATCCACTCCCACGGCCTCGTGAAACATCTCCGCCTGACGCAGCGCGTTCTGGCCGGTGGTAGCATCTACCACCAGGATCTTGCGATAGTTCACCGCATCCCCCGCCTTCTTGCGAATAATCCCGTGAATCTTCTCCAGCTCCTGCACCAGATTGGCCTTATTGTGCATCCGGCCGGCGGTGTCGGCAAAGAGCAGTCGATCCCCGCGGGCCATGGCACTTTCCAGCGCATCCCAGATAACCGCTCCCGAATCGGACCCCGATTTCTGCTTCACGATCCGCACGCCCAGCCGCTCGGCGTGAAGCGTGAGCTGCTCCACCGCGGCGGCGCGGAACGTGTCTCCCGCGGCCAACGAAATACCCGCCTGCGGCCATTCCCGCTGGTATAGGTGCGCAAGCTTGGCCAGATTGGTCGTCTTGCCCACTCCGTTCACTCCCAGCACCAACACCACGTTCAGCTGGTCCGGGGCGAGGCCCGGCTCGGTAACTTTCAACTCCTGGAGAAGTTCCGCCCGTAACGCCTCCTGCAGGGCGTTGCGATCACGAATTTTGCCGGACCGTCGCAACCGATCGCAGAGCTCCATGGTGAACTGCGCCCCCAGATCCGCCTCGATCAGCATCTCTTCGAGCTCCTCGAAGAACTCTTCGCTGTCGGAGGAGAAGGAGAAGAGAGTCTTTAACCGTTGTCCGAGGGATTTCTTTGCCATACTATTCCTTGCAGCCCCGAATCCACCGCAGTCAGCGCGTGTGGTATCCCTGAGCGGTTTGTACGTAATCGACCAGCCGCCATATCATATTGCCAAAGAGGCCGGCACTCAAGCCGAAGCTGGCGTAGTACCCGTAATACAGCGCATTCGTTCGACTCAGAATGCGGTCTTGCTCCGCGGGGGCGAGGTTTGCGTTCAGCGAGCCCGCCGCATCCACGAGACCAGCGTAGTTCTGATACGTGCCGTTAATCAGAATCGGAACGCCCACCGACAGCGCAAAGAACCCAAAGGAGCGGTAGAATCGATCCCGAGAATCCTCCACCTCCGCCGCCCAGTCACCGTCGGCGGGGACCATCGCCCGCTCAATGGGTGACGGAGAGTTCCGCGTCACCGTGACGCGGCTGTCATAAAACCCGTCCTGCACCAAAGTGTAGCTGGTGTCATCCTGTGGACGGAATACCTCCACCGGAGCGAATCCGACCCACACCGATCCACGGTACACCCGGGCACCGCTGGGTACCGAGCGAATCGTCACGGTCTCCGGGGCCTCGTCATCCAGGACCAGCGCTACCGGTTGAGGCGTCCCGGCGGTGATTTCCACCGTTTCCGAGACCCTGCGCCCATCGGGAAGCTCACTGCGGGTGGTGTAGGTACCGGGCGGTAGGTAGCGATCCTCCGCCGGCGCCGCTCCTAAGTACCGCTCTCCCACAAAGACCCGCGCCTCAGGGAGGACGTCTCCGTCAGGATCCGCAACAGATACGCGAATTCCTCCCAGCTCTCGTCCCGCGATCGCCGCTACCACATCGCGTTCCCGGGATTCCAGGCGACTCGCGAGGTCTTCCGCGGTACCTACAACCCGGAAGAGCTCCCGCTCCGCCGCCAAGGTAACGTCATAGGTGTGAACTCGTACGAGTAGCCGATCGCCCACGGGCTCGACGGAGAGATACAGCACGAGATCTACCTCCGGTAGTTCGTGGGCAATCCCCGCGGCCGTAGGCAGGGTGCGGCGAAACCGATGAGCCTCATCCGAGACGGTAATCGGAATCTCCCGGGGAATTACGATCTCATTCGGTGAGATCGTGGTGAGCAACTCGTACTCATCTCGGAGCTCTTGAAGCTGTTGGTCATCGCTGGAGTCCGCACGGTCCGACCTGGATTCCCTTAGGGGCCCGGTGCGCTCCAGCCGGGTGCGCTCCAACGTGTTACGGCGTTCATCGATCTGCCGCAGAAGCGCGCGTTGGTGGTGTACGATGCGCGTGTCTGCCACCTGTTGCCGTGCTTCGTCGTCCAGGTAACGCACCGGCGGACCCGTGGCAAGATCACGCAGCACCTCGGCATAGGAGCCCACGATACTCCGCTGCCGATCATTGGAGTCGGGAGCCACGATCGCGGCCACCGCCACGGTGTACACCGGCTCCTCTTTGGAAAGCTCCGCCACGAGATCGGCACGCCGTTGCCGTGCCTCCTCTTCGGCCGCGCCCCGGGCGGCCGCAATGGAGGCCACGAGCACGACCATGATAAGTAGGAAGACCGCCCGCTGCGGCCTAGGAGGTGACGCTTTGTCCGGCCTCATACTTGAGATAGGCCTCGATAAAGCCATCCAGGTCGCCGTCCATCACCCCCTGGACGTTGCCCGTTTCCATACCGGTACGCAGATCCTTCACCATCGTGTAAGGCTGGAAGACGTAGGAGCGGATTTGACTGCCCCAGCCGATCTCTTTCTTTTCGATCGCCTTTGCCTCCTGTTCCGCCTCCTGTTCCCGGCGGTAGTACTCGTAGAGGTGGGACTTGAGCATCTTCTG
>CAYQRW010000016.1:0-17734 GCA_964419735.1 uncultured Spirochaeta sp. | reverse complement strand
ACCTCCAGCGTCACCGACTTGATGCCGCCCTCCGCCTCCTGCAAATCGATCAGCTCCTTCTTGAACTCGTGGGCATCGAGCCAACGGGTATACATGCGGTAGAGCATGCTCGCCCAGTCGTTGGCCTCGGTACCGCCGGCACCGGAGTGGATCGTGAGAAACGCGTTGGAGGTGTCCGCCTCCCCACTGAGAAGCTGTTTCAGTTGGAGCTTCTCGTAGGCTGTTCGGGCGGAGTTCATGGCGGAGCGGACCTCCGCCTCCTGAGACTCATCACCCTCTTCCAGCGCCAATTCCAGGAGCGCCTCGGCGTCGTCGAGCTTTTCAATCAGCGCTTCCCAGGGTTCAATCGTGTCCCTCAGCCGCTTAATCTCGGTCATCGTGGCTTCCGCCTTTTCCCGGTCGTTCCAGAACTCCGGGTCCGCGGAGGCCGCTTCCTTGTCTGCTATCTGCGCTCTGACCTCATCTGGGTCAAAGATACCTCCAGGTGGAATGGACGTCTTCTTTCAGTTGTTTCAGCGGGGCGGTTAAGTCTTGCAACATGGTGGTCTCCTTCGCGACGAATCTACCACGGCGCAGGAGGCGGTGTCTAATCGGCTGAGCGGTGAGCTGGACGTGCGGCACCCGATCATTGAGGCACAGACCGAATCACCCGACTCCAACCGATACGGGATGGAGGATCTCCGGACGGGAGTAGTAGAAGCCCTGAACCAGTCTACAACCGATTTCTCGCAGCCTTCGTTCTTGCTCAGCCATTTCGACACCTTCCGCAACTACCTGTAATCCAAATCTGTCAGCAATAGCTAGAATCGTTTCCACGAGGCCGAAACTACGTTGGTTGGTGGCAATGCTCTCGATAAAGGACTTATCGATCTTGAGTTCGTTTATATCTATATGGCTCAGGTAGTACAGTGACGAATAGCCTTTACCAAAATCGTCCAGAGAAACCGAAATACCCACGTCTCGGAGCTGACGAATCACCGCACGAACCTTGGTGATATCGTCAATGAACACCTCCTCGGTAATTTCAATTGTCACGAAACTGGGTTCCACGCGAAATGAATGCACGGCGTGTTCGAGGTACTCCGGGAACCCAGGAAACAGAAAGAAACTGGGTGATACGTTGATCGCAACACTGGTCTGGAATCCGTAGGTACGTTGTATTGCGGAGAACTGGCTCAAGACGGTTTCAATAATGACTTTGCCAAAGGATTCGGTCAGTACGGAGCGCGTGATCAGCGGCACGAACACTTCTGGGCTCACCGGTCCCAGTTCAGGAGGACTCCAGCGCGCAAGCGCCTCAACGGCCACCACGCGCCGTGTGTCAAGGTCGATCTTCTTCTGATACGCGATCGCAAACTCCCGCTTTTCGATGGCACGTTCGAGGAGCCGCCGCATTCTGTGCTCGGCCTCGACCTCCGCAAGCATTTCCGAAGCAAACATAACGGTGTCGGTAGATTGCATGTCTTTGGCCCGGCGGAGTGCAATTCCGGCGTACCGCAGACATTCCTGATAGTTCGTACCGTCACCCGGATAGTGGGCAACCCCTTGAAAGAACTCAACCCGATGGCCTAGCTCTTCCGGGGGCAACTCCCACAGCAAGCTCTGCATGAAGGCGGCGAATCCACGGACCACTCCAACCTCGTCGTGGTCCTCGATCCACAGTGCAAACTCATCTCCCCCCAGCCGCGCCAGGAACTGGTGATCGGTCAGTCCTTGCTGAAGAAGGTGGGAAACTTTGGTCAGGATACTATCACCGCGCTCCGATCCGTAGAGTGCATTTATGACGCGAAATCCTCGGATGTCTAGGAGCGCAAGATACCCGCTTGGCACGCCGGCGGCAATGCGGCCAACTACATGCTGCCGAAAGCTGTGTCGGTTTGGTACTCCGGTGAGTTTATCCAGATATGCCAGCTTCCGCGCGCGCTCTCGACTATCTGAAAGCTCCCGGTTTGCCGTCACAAGATTGGCATTACTCTTTTCCAGGGAGGAAATCTCGGCGAGCAGCCGCGTGCGGAAACTGTCGATAACCGCGCCACAGATCAAGACAAACGCCACCAGCCCCACGCCGACTATGAGCCAAATCAGTCCCTGGTTCTGTCGAGCAATCGTGGAATCCGGATAGACTACTATCTCCCGGTGAACGAGCAACGCGAACAAGAACACCACGGAAACCGAGGACGCCGCAACGATGCGCCCCGGCCGCGGCGCCAAGGCCACCAAACTGACTACGATAAAGGTACAGATCAGTACGATCCCGATGCTCACCAGACCGTGTCGGACCAGACTGAGAACAATAATCGGCCAGACCACCAGCCCGAGCGCGCCTATGCGGCCCCACGTGGGCAGACGGTGACGTATGGTGTAGGACGCGCCCAGCACACCAATCGCGGCAAGGTCGACATACAGAAAGGTGAGATCCAGCACGGGCGATTCTCCGGCCCATATATCCAGCAGGTGAATCGTAGCGGCTATCCCTGCCAACATGGCGGCGATGAGAGTCATTCGGTCGACAAGTCCCGATACATGATCCATGACCGTCATGGTTCGTCGTGCTGCCCATGGTCTTCAGTCTGCACTTGATCGCGGCCGTTGCGTTTTGCGGCGTACAAGGCGGTGTCGGCACGGTTTAGGAGCTCCGAAAGGTCAGTGCGGGCGCCATGAGTACTTGTCGCAACCCCGATGCTCACGGTGATCCGGCGATCAATACCCTCTACAGAGGCGTACCGAACGTTGTCACAAATACGTTGGGCAATCAAGGCGCCTTCATCTTTGGACGTGCCCGGAAGGAGTGCGCAAAACTCTTCGCCACCGTATCGCCCCACGATATCGCCCTCCCGCAGACTCCCATGAAACACTTCAGCGATTGCGCGAATCGCTCCGTCACCGGTGACATGACCAAAGTCATCGTTAATTCGCTTAAAGAAATCGATATCGAGGATGAGCGCGGTCACCAGACTTGAGTCGTCGAGGCCCCGAATCTCATGTTCACACCGCTCGAAGAATGCGCGCCGGGTGAGTAGACCACTCAGTTGGTCGAATGTGGCGAGGCGCCGCATCTCATCGTAGAGCCGCGCGTTTACCAGGGCCAAGGACATATAGTCCGAGATCGCCATGGCAAACCGGATCTCCCGTCCTTCAAACTGACGCCCATCGCGGCGTACGGCTGCGATCACGCCTATCACATCGTTCCGCGATACCAGGGGTATCAACAACCAGAAGGTATGCGCACGGGTCGGCTCTCGTACAACATCGGGGGCTCGGCGTCGTAGGAGTTCGTACAACGTATTGATCCCGAGACGGCTGTGAAAGAACACCGAATCCAGATCCGGCGCTTTCGCATCTGTCCGATCCATATCGTGCGGTGCCTCTTGAGACACCACGATCGAGCCGTCCAGAGAGGCGAGCGTGCGTTCCGTTTTCTCAAAGACCAGCACTCTATCAGTCGGGACGATGTACTTGAGATGCGATGTTACGTAGGTGGCGGCGTCTATCCGGCTCAAACTGGAAGTTATGACGGCGCCGGCGGTTCTGAGGGTTTCCGCCTCAACCGCCTGTTCTTCCGCAACTCGCCGCGCCTCACGGAGCTCTTCTTCGAGTTCGGCGGTTGCGGTGACCTCGTGATTGAAACCGATATACCGTGACGGCTGCCCGTCCTGGTCAAGAGATTCTACCACTCCCGTTGCTAGAAGCCAGTGCCAGCTCCCCGCGGCATCCTGAATCCGGAAGCGCGAGCTTCCGTGGTATTGCGGATCGGTAAACGTTCCGGTCAGTAGCTTTTCAACTTCATGGCGATCGTCCGGATGTACGAAGGACTGCCACGATTCATCGCTATGCCGTTCGGTGGTGTAGCCAAACTCTTTCCAGTAACGACTTGGAAAACCGTTGCGGGGTTTTCCGTAATCAACCACGAAGAGGCCGAGTTGCGAGAGTGCACTTTTACTGAGCGTAATTGACTCGTCTTCAGGTGTATCAGGCGACACTATCCTAAAATTTCTATCCATCACATGCCTACTTTCATTCCTGCCCACCGTCACAATGCCAGACTGACGCTGGTGATCGTTTCCTCCCTACGCCCGTCGCGACTCATTTCAGCGCCGAAACGTAATCCTACCCGCTCGCACGCCGCCTCGACATATGAGAGAAAGTACATCCCCAGGGTGGTATCGAATCGGGTGGGCGCTTCCGAGTTGTAGAACTGCGCCAAAGATACGTTGTGAACATCGCGTCGTTTGTTTCGCGTGATTGCCAGGCGGCTCTCATAGCCGACCAAGCCTTTGTTTGAAACCGATATCTCCAGTTCCGGACGGCGCGTGGGACTGTAAGGATTTCCGGAGAAGCGATAGTTCAAGCTGAGCAAGCTATTGCTGGCGGCGGCCCGATTGAACAGCTTTTCACGGAATTCGGGGTTCCCCAGGTGTCGCGACAACTCTCCCGGATGGGTGCGTATGTACTGATCACGCTCGGCGAAGTTGAGCAGCTGCGTCTGCTCAGCATACTCAAGCAATTCCATCAGCATGAGCGAGAGATAGTCTCCTATCCGTAATCTTACATTGTAGGTAAGAATCAAATCCTGGATATTGGTCAAGAGCCGTCTTCTTCCGGACGAATCTGGAATGAGCGATAAGAAGAACCATGTTTCAGCATCTATCGCCGCTACCAGTCGCTTAATATTCTGGATTCGCTCGGTACGCTCGGCGGACTGGAGATCAGGATCGCTTCTAATCACTTCAAGTGGTTCCTGTAGCAACTGTTCGCGAATACGGGCAATCATCTCTTTATTGTCCGAGAGAAATGCGCGAATTTGCTCCGGTTTCGCCGCGGCAACCCGACTGAGAATCGGTTCAAGGATCGCGCTGTCACGAATCATCTGATTCAGCTCAGGACGAAACCGTTTTTCGAGAATGCCATCCACCGTGCGGACTGTGAGCTGCATGATATCCTGGCGCCTGGTGAGGAACTCCGTCCGCTGCACCTCGATTTCTTGCAGCAGCTCGTAAGCAACCATCTTACGCACGTAGGCCGAGTCGTACCGCCGCCATACGACTCCATTGGCGGTCGAACCGGTGCGCGTGCGTATTTCATGCATGGGAATCTGACGGCGGACGAAATACCGCGTGCCCGATTCCGTCAGCAGATATTTCGCCGGCAAGTCAATATGGGTGGTTGCATCAACCGGTGAACTCATCGAATCAATCTCGCTCAGTGTGCTCACCGATCCTCGCGATACTCTCCGCTTCGGTTTCATCGATGGCGAAGAGCGACACAAGCCGCGTGTACCTCAGAACATCCTGCACGGTGTCGGACACGTGACAGAATCGTAAGGGTATTCGATGCTCGAGTTGACGATGAAGGTTCACGAACACGCCGACACCGGAACTATCTATGTAGGGGACATCGGCAAAGGAAAAGATAACGCCTCGAATATCTGAGTCGGAGACCCACTGGAGAATCTCAGAGCGGATCTGCGCCGCCTCATAGATTTCGATGCTATCGAGAAATCGTACAATTCCGATCCCATTGCGTCTCTCAACCTCAAACGGTGTACGCTCGACCATGCCCCGAATATAGAACAGTGGTGTGAGAATCCTATTAGGGAGACGGTCCCTGCCGGTTCACGCAATGACCGCCGGTGGAGGAGAGAAAAGATTGCGCAACCAAGCTACCTGTGGACTGCCGCCGACGCCACCGCGATCGATGCCGCCAGGCGGGCGTTGTTCTTGACCAGTGCGATATTTGCCTCCAGCGACTCCCCGCCGGTGAGTTCCACGATCCGCGCCAGGAGGAACGGAGTTACCTCTTTGCCGTGAATGCCGCGCTCCTCCGCCTCGCCGACGGCGCGCTCAATCACCGCTTCGATCGCGCCGTACTCCATGGCGTCGGCCTCGGGGATCGGATTAGCGATGAGTACGCCGCCCGCTCCAGGGAGCTCCCAATGCGCGGCGAGGGTGGCGGCGATCGTATCCGGTTTGTCCAGACGGAGGGGTGAGGCGAAACCGCTCTCCCGACTGTAGAAGGCGGGGAACTGATCGGACCCGTAGGTGATCACCGGGACGCCCAGCGTCTCCAGGTATTCCAGCGTCCGGCCGATATCCAGAATCGATTTGACTCCGGCGGATACCACCGCCACGGGAGTCTGGGAGAGTTCCGGGAGGTCCGCCGACACGTCCATCGTGCTCTGCCAACCGCGGTGGACGCCGCCGGTACCGCCGGTGGCAAACAGGCGAATCCCCGCCGCCGCGGCGCCGATCATCGTGGTGGCCACGGTGGTGGCAGCCGTTTGGCGGGTGGCCAAGGCGAGTCCCACATCCCGGCGGCTCGCCTTGAGCACGTCCTTGCGCGTTCCCAACTCTTCGATCTCTTCACCGCTGAGACCGATCCGGAAGCTTCCGTCGATAATCGCGATCGTGGCGGCCTCCGCCCCCGCACCGCGCACCTCCGCCTCCACCGCGCGGGCGGTTTCCACATTGCGGGGATAGGGCATGCCGTGGGAAATGATCGTCGATTCCAAAGCCACCACCGGCCGGCCGGCGTCGAGTGCTTCCTGGATGCGGGGGTTGATATGGACGTAGTGTTGGTTCATTGGTGTGCTCCTCAAGAAGATGCAAGATAGTTTTGAAGCGCCCCGCGCGATAGCGCGGGATCCACGGTGTGGGGAGACGCCACGGTGATGCCCCCGGCGGCGATTCCCCATCGGGCAGCCTCCTCCAGCGAGAGCCCCGCCGACAGGGCCGCCACCAGACCGGCGGTAAAGGCATCTCCCGCGCCGTTGGCGTTTACCGTCTCCCGTTCGATAGTGGGAATGATCGTTGCCTCACCGGCATCACCCGGCCATACCTCGGCTCCGGCGGCACCCCGGGTGACCACCCAGTTACGCACCACCGGCAACTTCCCCGCGGCGGAAGCGTCCTGCAACACCGCGGCCTCCGCGGCGTTGGGGGTGATCACCTCGATCTCACCCCGACACCCCCACAGACGTTCCGCCTTGGCCACGCTCACCGGCTCCACGACTACGGATATCCGGTGCTCGTTGGCCCACGCGATCACCGCCTGCACCGCAGCCGGCGCCAGGTTGAGATCCACCACCACCCACCGCGCGTCGTCCCCGGCGGCGGCACGCTCCAGCAGCCGGAGCACCTGTTCCGGCGGGAGTTCATCGATGGCGGCCATATCGGAAACCGCTGAAGCGAGCTCGCCGGCGGCGAGCAGACTCACGTAGGTCCCCGCGCGGGACGTAGCCTCCCGGGCCACGTGGGCCGTCTCAACTCCGGCGGCGGCGGTCTGCGAGAGCACCCACTCGCTTAAAGGATCGGTACCGGCGATACCCACCAGGCTCACGGGCGCACCCAGCAGCGCCAGACAGTGCGCCACGTTGCGCCCCACCCCTCCCGCGGAGAGAGAAACCCGCCCGGGCGTTGAGGATCCGGGAGTCAGAGTACCGGGAACGGAGGCGGTGATATCACAGTTAATGCCTCCCACGACGATGACACGGTCACGCTGCATGAGGGGTGGGATTGTATCACAGCGACTCTCATCGCTACAGTACCGCCATGCCGACTCCCGCCCAGGTTCTGCTGTTCTGCCTGCGCCCTACTCTTGGTCGCTGGCTGTGGTGGCGCTATCGCGTCACCGTGCATCGCCACGGTCCCGCCGCGGCATTGCGACCACCTCTCCTGGTCCTCTCCAACCACGTCAACTTCTGGGACCCGTTCTTGATCGCCTTTGCCTGGGACCAACCGGTTCATTTTCTCGCCGCCGACGGGAACTTTCGTGGTCGCGGCATGCGGCGACTTATGGCGGCGGCAGGAGCGATCCCCAAGGCCAAGGCGCGGACCGATATGGAGAGTCTTCGCCTCCTGCGGGCGCGTATCGCGGAACGGCAGATCGTGGCGCTCTTTCCCGAGGGACAACGCACCTGGGACGGAACGACACGGCCCATGCTGCCGGCAACCCCCAAGCTGGCGCGGCTACTGGGAGCGCCGGTGGTTATGGTGCAGCTCCGCGGGGCGTACCTCTCCAAGCCGCGCTGGGCGCGCGGCATCCGCCGGGGGCGGGTGGAGATTCACCTCATTCCGCTGCTGAGTAGGGCCGAGTTGGGGCACTTCTCCCGAGGCGAGCTCGCATCGAGGATCAGCGCGGCGCTCGCCTGGGACGATGTGTCGTGGGCGCAGCGGCGGGGGGTGTGCTTTACTGGACGGAACCGCGCGGAGCATGCGGAGCAGGCGCTGTGGTACTGCCCGCGGTGCGAGGGGTGGGGAACGCTGCGCTCAATCGGAAATGAGCTCGTCTGTAGTGAATGCGGGCATACCACGAGAATGGTAGCCACCGGTGGGCTGCGCCACGGAGCTGGCGCCGCCGGCTTTCCCGTTTCGCGCTCGCACTCCCCGGCCCCCGCCACCGTGGCCGCCTGGAACGCCCTGCAACACGCGGCACTCGAGCGCGAGATTAGCACCGCGGCAACTGGTGGCGCGCTACCCTACCAAATACCGGCGATGGACTACGCCACCGGATATCGCAGCCGACCGCTGCAGCCGCGCGGACCGGTGGCGGTTGAACTCGGATACGAATCGCTTGCGTTGATCTCAGAGGCCGGCGGCTCCTCCCGGCGAAAGCCCCTCCCCCTCGGGGTGCCACCATCCGCAGTTTCGATTCCCGTGGCATATATTCGCGGGATTCACGTGCAGTACGCCACGCAACTCGAGTTCTACTATGGCGGTACGCTACATGTGCTGCGCTCCCGTCGTCCGCAGGACTCCGTGATGCGGCTGGAAGACACCGTTCTCGCACTGCAGGATCTTTACAAATCAAGTAAGCATTAGTAAATTATCGATATGGAAAGAGCGACTTTTGATCTTATTGGAGCTACCTGCACCTCATGCTCGATCGGAATCGAGCACATGGGACGCCGCATCAAGGGCGTGGAGGATATCTGGGTTGACCGGCAGACCGGTCAGATCTTCATGGACTTCGATGGTAATCCGGCGACGGAAGAGAAGATCATCAACTTCGTACAGGCGATCGGCTACGACGCCAATCTGGTGAACAAAGAGCCCACCCCACAGAACGTGTGACCGACGCGCGCAAAGCGGCGGCTCTTGCCGGTTATCCGCTCTGCGCGGCGACCTGCTGGTTTAGGCGGGAAAGCCGCTGGGCCAGCAGGCGCGCGAGAAAGATGCCGTAATGAGGCTGGCGCTGGATTCCGCTGACGAATGCGTTCTTGGTAACCTTCACCAGACGCGCATGCTCTCGCGCCACTACGGTGGCGGAGCGCCGGTTTCCCAACAGGAAGGACATCTCGCCGAGAAAGATGTCGTCCGGTGTTAAGGTAGCGATACGTTGATTGCCGCTGACGATGTCCAGTTTTCCCGTCACGATATAGAAGAGATCGTTGGACTCGTCCCCCTCCCGAAATACGATATCTCCATCATCCAGCTCGATGACTTCCTGGTCGGCAAAGATGCCGGGAGTGGCGTTGGCCTGCTTCTCATGGTGCACCTCGAACTGGACCTCGTTCCCCCGCTCGTTGTAGGTCAAGTTGTTGATATAGTGGCGCGTCATGCGGATGCCGTGGCCATGCTGACCAAAGTTTACATCGTCATTGTCCAGCCGGCTGCGCCAGTCAAAACCGTCGCCGTCATCGCGAATCTGAAAGGATGAGTGCGTGGGGGTGATCAGGTAGGTTACTTGTACCCGGCGGGAACCGACCTCAGGATCACGACACTTCTCACGGATCAGGGGAATAATATCACCGTATTCCGACAGGTACTGCGTCTTCTCCTCGTAGCTAATACCGCAGTTACCGTGCTCAATTGCGTTCATGATCATCTCGAAAAGCGCCACGTGCAGGCGATCGCGCATTTCGATATCGACGTAGTTAGAGTTAAACAGGAAGTTGGAAATCAGCGAGGCGTAGGTTCGGGCGTTGTAGGGATCGTTATCCATTTCCAAGCTGCCGTGGATCGTCCCCAGGAAGTCCAGCTGCATATCGCGCTGAAACAGAATCTGTCGGTTCCGGTACAGGATATAGAGCACGCGGAAGAACGTCTCCACGAACTCCGCCCGCCTGATCATCGTGACTACGTTGGTCTCTCGGGGCAACGTTTCTACCACCATCGTGTCTTTTCGGGAGTAGACGCCGATAACCCCGCCGTAATGGAGCCAGGGATCCTCGGTAATCGAGTGGATCAACTCACCCCCATCGATGGTTTCGTCGGAGAAATGGACGAGTTGAAACTCGGGCAGTTCATAGCGGATGTACTCCAGCGCATCCTCCACGGAATCGAGAAACACCGGCTGGAACGTGTCTCCGAACTTGGCACAGATCCGTTGGACGCGGTCATTGAGAGCAGTGTCACTGCTCACCACGGGAAAGCGACGCATACTGCAAGTATCGGTCGACTCCCGACAGATGTTGATACAAAAAAAAACGGAGCCGCCCATGGACGACCCCGCTCCCTCTGCAACCCCGTCCTATCGGGACGGCAGCCGACTCCCGTGGAGCCGACTGGTCTGCGTGTGTGCTGATTACTTCGAGTAGAACTCTACGATCAGCTGCTCCTCTGCAATTGTCGGGATCATATCCCGTGTGGGGAGCATGTTCACCTTACCGGTGAGGTCGTCCGCGGAAACCTCGATCCACGGCGTAGTTTGCCGGGAAGAGTTTTCCGACACGAGCCGGCGCATCAGCATTTCGGAGCTCTTCTTGCTCTTTACCGAAACCTGGTCGCCGGGGCGTACCATCGCACTGGGGATCGTAACTTTGCGTCCGTTGAGATGAATGTGTCCGTGGCTTACCAGCTGACGCGCTTGGCGGCGGCTGGCGGCCATCCCCATGCGGTACACCACATTGTCGAGACGCCGTTCCAACAGAATCAACATATTGTGACCTGCCACCCCTTTCATGGTCTTTGCCTTATAAAAGAGATTACGAAACTGCCGCTCGGAGAGGCCATAGGCGAATTTCACCTTCTGTTTCTCTTTGAGCTGGCGGGCGTACTCTGTCTCGCGAATGCGACCTTTCTTGGGTTCACCCGGGCCGTACGGTTTCTTTTTGAGCAGACGGTCGTACTTGGGATTTCCAAAGACGTTGACGCCAAGATGGCGCGCGATCTTTCCTCGGGCTTTTGAAGGTCGAGCCATTCACAGTTCTCCTTGTATTACGCTCTCAACGAGACGCATTGAAGCGCGATATTATGCGCATCTTTGCCGTTCTGTCAACCGCCGAAGAAGGAGCGGAGCGCGCCGAGCACGCCCTTTTTGTCCGCTTTGGGTGGTTCTTTTTGTCCGGACTCTTCTTTCGCGGGGCGCTCCGGTGCGTTCTGTTCCCCGGGGGCGGAACTCTTCGGCGACTGCGGACGCTTCCGATTCCGGTTCCCCGAGCCTGATTTCTTGGATCCCCCACCCTTACTGGAGCCCTGCATGTTGGCAAGCATCTCATCGGTGGGCTGAAAGTCCTCACCGTACTTCTCGCGGTAGTACGCCAGCCGATCTTCGAGACTATCCCCCGCCTTGGGAGAGGCAGCTTCAGTTGGCCGGGGCCCTTTGCCGGAACCGGAGCGTGGCCGCGAGCTGCGGTCCGACCGGGGCTTTTCACCGCGGGGCTTGTCACTGCGGGGCTTGTCGGTACGCGACCTAGTGCCTCGGGGGCTATCGCTACGCTGCGGGTCGTTGCGAGGCTTGTCGTTGCGACGCGTCTCACCGCGTGGTTGGTCTGCCCGGGAACTGTCTCCCCTGGGGGCGGCGTCGCGAGAATCACGACTCTCGTCACCGCGGGACTCTCGCCGGCGGCTCTCCTGAGCGCGACCACCCCGAGAATCTCTCCCTCCGCGAGAATCACGTCCGCCCCGGGAGTCTCTCCCTCCGCGGGAATCGCGTCCGCCCCGGGAATCCCGGCTGCCAACGCTACTGTCCCCGGTGCGAATGCGCATACCGGCGCTGGCGTCCTCGGCGTACATATCGTCACTCAGAGGCTCCACCGGAATCTTCTGGCGAATCAGCGATTCGATCGCATCCAAACCGAATACGTAGCGCTGGCACGCCAGCGCCACGGCCGCCCCCGATTCACCGGCGCGGGCGGTACGACCGATGCGGTGCACGTACGCCTCCGGGTCTTCCGGCAAGTCGTAGTTCACCACCATATCGAGATCGTTGATATGCAGCCCGCGCGCCGCCACATCGGTGGCTACCAGGAACTCCGATTCTCCGGATTTGATCTTCTGAATGATCTGCTGCCGCTTCCGTTGCGGAAGGTCACCGATAATGAACTCCGTGGGATAGCCGTTGATCTCCAGTCGCTTGGCCACCTCTTCGGCGGCCCGTTTGGTATTGGTGAAGACGATGGCGGTTCGCGGCTGGTGCTTCTTGAATACCCCCAGGAGCACCGACATCTTGTCCTCGGAGGCGACGTGGTACATCGTCTGGGTGACTTTGTCCACGGTGATATGCTCCGGCTCGATCTCGATCTCCACGGGACTGTTCATGTGCTCCCAGGCGATGTTCCGCGCCTTGGTGCTCAACGTGGCACTGAAGAGCATGTTCACGCGCTCTTCCCGCGGACGCAGCCGGGAGAACATCTTGCGGATATCGGGATAGAACCCCATATCGAAGAGGCGATCCGCCTCGTCGATGATTACGATCTGCACGTCCTTGAGGCGCATGTGACCACTCTGACTGAGATCGAGCATCCGGCCCGGAGTACCCACCAGAATATCTACCCCTTCGGCCAGGGCAGACTGTTGTTGCCCGTATCCCACGCCCCCGTGAAACACTTCGGTCCGAAGACCGAGATTCTCCGAGAGCACATCCGATTCTTCCTTGATCTGCACGGCCAGCTCGCGGGTCGGCGCAACAACCAGCGCGCGTCCGCCCTTGAAATCGGGGTTGTGAAGCAGAAGCTGATAGGTAGGCAGAAGAAAGGCTGCGGTTTTTCCGGTGCCGGTCTGGGATTGCACCATCACGTCGGCACCGTTGATCGCGTGGGGCATAGCTTTTTCTTGGACGGCAGTGCATTCCTCGAAGCCGGCCGCAGCTATGCCGGCGAGTATTTCACTGTCTAGATTGAGTTCGTCAAATTTCATACGTATCTAAGGTATCGAAAACGGCGGCACTCCGCAACGGACGAGCCCTTTAGACGTCCACATCGGCCGCGTAATCCACTTCATCGAAGTCAAATCCATGAATTTGGAGGAATTCGTGCTGAAAACCCTCCACATCGGCGATCCTGGTGACGTTCTCCTCATTCACCGCATCCCACAGTTCATGGACTTCCCGTTGCACGTCCTCACGCATCTCCCAATCGTCCATGCGAATTCGGCCGTCTTCGTCGACCTCGGGGGCGCCGTCCCCGTAAAGCTGCTCCGCAAAGAGGCGGTACATCTGCTCGATCGTCCCCTCGTGGAGGCCTTTCTCCTTCATTACGCGGTAGAGCACCGCCAGATAGAGTGATACTCCCGGAATTACCGCGCTCGCCCGGGTAACCAGCGCCTTGTTTACGCTGACCCACGCGTGCCCCCCTCCGGGGGCAAGCATCGCATCCAGTTCATGGGCGGTTGCCTCCAGATGCTCCTTGGCGCGGCCGATCGTACCGTCCCGGTAGAGCGCGTAAGTGATATCCGGACCGATGTAGGAGTAGGCCACGGTGATCGCGTTATCCGCCAGAACCCCGGCATCGCGAAGTGCCTCCATCCATAGCTTCCAGTCCTCGCCTCCCATCACCTTGGTAGTCTGCCGGATTTCATCCGCGGTGGCGGGATCCATGGCGGTAGGCTTGAGTTGGGCGGTCTTGCCGTCCAGGGTGACCGATTCGTAGCGCTGTCCCACCGGCTTCAGCGCGGAGCGGTACATCTCCCCCGTATCCGGATCAACCCGCACGCCGGAGGCGAGACTGTACACCACCAGATCCACCGACCCCATGATCTCCTTCACCGCGGCGATGACGTCCCTCTTCGTCTCGTGGGCAAAGGCGTCGCCGATGAAGCTGCGGTTGGGCAGGCCCGCCTCGTCCGCAAAGCGGCGAAACGCCAAATCCTGGTACCACCCGGCGGAGGCGGTACGGGTACCTTTTGCGGGAGATTCATAGGCAACGCCGATCGTAGCCGCACCGCATCCAAAGGCGGCCGTGATGCGTGATGCCAGGCCGTAGCCCCCGGAGGCACCGATCACCAGTACGTTTTTGGGACCATCGATCGGTCCCTGAGATTTCACATATTCGATTTGACGGGCCACGTTCTGCTCGCACCCCTGGGGATGCGCATTCATGCAAATATTGCTGCGAATCATCGGCTTCACTACCATCTTCACTCCTCCTCGGTCTGGGACCGATAAATTAGCACGTCTTGTTGGACGTTTCTACCGGGAGCCGGGCCTGCGCCGCGCGCCGCACCGGGCTCCGCGGCCCGTGCCAGCGCTCCGTGCTGCGCCCCTGCTCAGCGCCCCGCGCTTCATGGGAATTGCCGCGGGAGCTGCTCTAGACTATCGTTGATGCGTGGATGAAATCACACGACGACACATGATGATCGCTCGCCGGCTTCTGTGGTGGAGCGGGTTTTCGCTGGCCCTGGGGGTTGGGGGCATCCTCACCCCGTGGCCCCTGGTTCAGGGAATCGCTCTGCAGGCGCTTATCTGGGGCGCAGTGGATGCGGTGATTGCGCTGGTGGGCGTCCACGGCGCGCGATCCCGGAGCGAGCGTTATCCGGACCACCGGCGGGAAGTGGCGGAAACGCAACGGCTGAGAAAGACGCTGCTGGTCAACGGCTATCTCGACATCCTCTACCTGGTGGTGGGAAGCGTTGTGGTCATCCTGTTTCACCGCGAGATGTTTCCCCTGGGCAATGGAATCGGGGTTGTGATCCAAGCGATTTTCTTGTTGCTTTTCGATTTCGGCCACGCCCGCCGGCTGCCATCCACACCGCCTTCATGGTATAGTCCGCAGCCATGACAGTACAGGTTCACCGGTGGAGCGACGCCACGCCTGAGGTGCGGGAACGTCTACTCCGCCGTTCACAAACGAATATTTCCGACCTGCTCGAGACGGTCCGCCCTATCGTAGATCGGGTCTGCAGCGAAGGTGATGCCGCCCTCATCGCGCTGACCGGTCAATTTGACCACGCCCAGATCGAAGACCGCGGCATCGCCGTGACTCCGGAAGAGTTCACCCAGGCGGAACGGTCTCTGGACGAATCACTGCGCCGGGCGTTGGACTACGCGATCGAAAACGTGCGCACCTTCCACCGGGCCCAGGTATCGCACGCCGACCACTCGGTTCAGGTGCGTCCCGGCATCATCGCCACCGAACGGGTTAGCCCGATCGATAGCGTCGGGCTGTACGTTCCCAGCGGCCGCGGCAGCTTTCCCTCCATGATGTACATGCTGGGGGTTCCCGCTGCCCTTGCCGGCGTAGAAACGATCGCCGTCACCACTCCGCCGCGGCCCGACGGCACGGTTGATCCGGCGGTACTCTACGCCGCCGCCGCCTGCGGCATCACTGAGGTGTATCGCATCGGCGGCGCGCAGGCGATCGCCGCCTTGGCGTGGGGTACGGAAACGGTACCGGCGGTGCGCAAGGTGGTGGGTCCGGGAAGTGCCTACGTGGCCGCCGCCAAGCGGTTGGTGGCGGACGTAATCGATGTGGGCCTCCCGGCAGGCCCTTCGGAGTCGATCGTCGTCGCCGATGAGAGCGCCGATCCCTGGGTCGTTGCCCTGGACCTGATGATCGAAGCGGAACATGGCAGTGATTCCGCGGCACTCCTTGTGACGCCGTCGCCGGCACTGGCCGAGGCGGTGCAGGGGCACATGACAACCCTCATGGAGGATGTCCCGGAGCCACGCCGCACCTTTCTGAGCGAGGTCTTTACCTCCTATGGGGGAATTATCCTCACCAGCGACGAGCGGGAGAGCACAGCCGTGGTGAACGAGTTCGCCCCGGAGCATCTGCTACTCCACACCCGCGATCCCCACGCCACCAGCGCGGAGATCCGTAACGCCTCCGAGGTACTGCTGGGGCCCCACACCGCCTTCAGTCTGGCCAACTACGCCACCGGTCCCAACGCGGTGCTTCCCACCGGGGGATGGGCCAAAACGTTTGGTCCGGTGTCGGTGCGGGATTTCCAAAAGGCGTGCACCGTGGTGGAAGTGACGGAGACCGGCTATGCGGAGATGCGGGATCATGTGATCCGCCTCGCGGACCACGAGGGGTTCTACACCCACGCCGCCGCCCTCCGAGAGCGTCATCGTCCCCAGTGAGCGCTGTGCTGAACACCCCGGAAGAGGTCTTTGCCCAGTTCGAATCTCGCACCAACTTGGAGCGCACCACCGCCCACCTGCGCCTCTACCGCTTGGAACGGATGGTGGATCTGCTGGCGCGACTCGGCGAGCCCCAGGGTGATCGACCCACCGTGCATCTCGCCGGATCAAAGGGGAAAGGTTCCACCGCAGCCTACGTGACTTCCCTGCTGGTTGCCTCGGGGCTCTCGGTGGGCCTGTACACCTCCCCCCACGTCACCAGTTATCGGGAGCGCTTTACGGTCCACCGTCCCGGAGGCCCTGAGGCGTACTCTAGGGGGCACTCCGGGGTGCATGCTGGGGCAGACAGTCTAGAGGCCGCCATCTCGGTCCAATCCGACCGAACCGACCCCGCGCATCCAGCCGGCCAACCCGGCCGCGCGTCCTCAGACAGCGGCGCCGACCGCATCCTGGTAGAACAGGGACGGCGGATCTGGGCGGTGGTGGAATCGATGATCGCCGCGAAGGTACCGGAAGACGATCTTCCCACCACCTTCGAACTCCTTACCGCCCTAGCGTTTTGCTACTTCCCGGCGGTGGGATGCGACTGGATCGTCCTAGAAACCGGTCTCGGCGGTCGGCTGGACGCCACCAACGTCTGCCGCCCCACGGCAACGGTTATTACACGCATCGAGCTGGAACACACCGACTACCTCGGGGATACTCGCGCGGCGATCGCCGGGGAGAAAGCGGGGATCATCAAGCAGGGCGTTCCCCTCATCCTGCAGCCCCAGCACCCCGAGGCGGATCCGGTGATCCGCACTGTTGCGGCGGAGCGGGGAGCTCACGTGTATTCGGTAACGCCGCTGGAGCCTGCGCCGGCGCCCACACCGGAGAAAGCCGCCGCGGCGGAAACAACACCAGAGCCGGAGACGACCCCAGTAGCGCCCGCGCCTCGAGGGCCCACACCGGCCCCCGCTCCCCTCGCTGACCGCCCGGCGGTAGCACTGCCGCAGTGGGTGGGCGCACCGCCGATCGTTCCCGCCATGCTGGGCTCGGTCCACCGCACCAATATCGCCACCGCCCTGGAGACGTACCGCTATCTCACCACCGCCGGGTACGTGCAGGCCGCCCCCGCGGCGGCGATCGCCGCCGCCTTAGCCGCGACGCGCCTTCCCGGCCGGGGTGAGGTCATTGGGGATGTGATTCTCGATGGGGCGCACACCGTGGAAAGTGCCGCCGCTCTGGCCGCCACCCTACGAGATATGCTCCCCGCCGGCGTTCGGGTTCCGGTGATTCTGGGAGTAGTGGCTGGGAAGAACGTGGAGGGGATCGCCCAGGAGTTGTCGGTGGTGGCGTCGGTCTTTATCGTCTCTCGCCCGGGGCGCTTCAAACCTGGCGACCCTTATGAGACGGCGCGCAGGGTGTCGGAGGCGGGCTATGAGTCGGTCCTGGAAGAGGTGCCGGAACGGGCACTGGCGGAGGCGCGCCGTCGCCGCGGAGACGACCCCTATCCGAT
>CAYQRW010000015.1:3285-26681 GCA_964419735.1 uncultured Spirochaeta sp. | reverse complement strand
ATCCTGCGGCGATTGGAAGAAATCCAGGGAATGCTCGTGGATCTGGTGCATTGAGGGTTGAGGTATGGAACTGGTAGTACGAAATCTGCACACGCGTGAGACCGATCTCGCCGACTCAGGAGTGCTCGAGGTAGAAACCGACCAAACCGTTGTGTATCAGGGACGCTACGGTGAGGATCTGGGGGTGGCGATCGGACCCGTGAGTGAAGCGAACCGAAAACAGTTTCGCAAAACGTATCGGATTGAGCGCGTCGCGACCGAAACTGATCTCGCCCGGTATCGGACCCAAGAGCAGGAGGGCCACACCGCAGCCAAGATCTGTGCTGAACGTGTGGATGAACACGAACTGGATATGCGGGTAGTCAGTGGGCACTATCTGCTGGATCGTTCCAAGTTGCTGCTGTTTTTCGTATCCGACCATCGCGTTGATTTCCGCGGGCTGGTACGGGATCTGGTGAGTCGATTTCACGTGCGGGTAGAACTGCGGCAGATCGGTGTTCGGGACGAGACGCGTATCATCGGCGGCCTCGGTATTTGCGGTCGACGGCTGTGTTGTAACGGGGTATCGGATCGGCTGGCGCCCGTGTCGATCCGGATGGCGAAGGATCAGAACTACTCACTGAACAGTATGAAAGTCTCCGGACCGTGCGGTAGGCTGTTGTGCTGTCTCTCCTATGAACATGACTACTATCGTGAAGAGCGCCGAAGATACCCCAGAGAGGGAGCGCCCGTTGAAATCGAGGGAGATATCTTTCGGGTGCACGAGATCAATATTCTCAGTGGGCAGGTGAGGATGTTTGGGCCGCAGGGACAGTACACCTCGGTGCCGGTGTGTGCGTTCTCCCGCGGCACAGACCGGCGAGGGAGCTCAGGGGACGGTGGTACTTCCCGCGGTAATGGCCCCGAATGGTGCGTTAATTTTCAGAACTGTCCCGCTGCTCGTACTGCAGTCGGTACAGAGTAGCGTACAACCCTTCCTGCTGCAGCAAGTCCCGATGACTACCCATCTCTACCAGTTCTCCGTGGGACAGGACGATGATCTTGTGGGCGTGTTGTATCGTCGAGAGACGATGCGCGATCACCAAAGAGGTTCGGCCTCCGGTCACCGCGGTGACTGCATGCTGGAGTCGCTGTTCAGTTTCGCTGTCGATACTGGAAGTCGCCTCATCGAGCACAAGAACCGGCGGATCGTGCACCAGAGCCCGGGCAAACGAGATGAGCTGCCGCTGCCCGGCGGACAGGTTGGCTCCTCGCTCCTGTACTATCGTTTCGAGTCCCTCTGGTAACGATTCCAGATAGTCCGATAACTGCACCGCGCGACACGCCTCCCAGATACGTTCTTCCGGCACATCTAGACCAAGAGTAATATTGGTTCGGATCGAATCACTGAAGAGGTGCACATCCTGTTGGATTTGCTGTACCGAACTCCGCAACGCTCCCAGGGGAATACTGCGAATATCTACGCCGTCCAGTGTGATGAGACCGGAGTCCACGTCCCAAAGACGGGTGAGGAGATTGATGATCGTTGTCTTCCCGGCCCCGGTATATCCAACCACCGCAATCATCTCCCCCGGTTCCGCCGAAAAGGAGAGATTGCGCAGGACCGGCTCGTTGGGCTTATAGGCAAAATCGACCCCTTCGAAGGCGATCGTACCCTCTATCTTCTGGGGAACATTGCCGGCGCTTCCGGTATCCGGAATCCTCTCATCCTGATCCAACAGGTCGAAGACCCGTTCCGCTCCGGCCATGGCGCTCTGTAGCACCGTGAACTGTTCCGAAATACTCATCACCGGCATATAGAATCGGCGGATCAGATTGGTGTAGGCGATAAGCACTCCTAGGGAGACAAGCTCGATCTGGAGGAGTCTGGCGCCAAAGTAGATCACCACCGCCGTAGATATCGATGACATGAAATCGACGATCGGCCGGAACACCGCAAAAATGCGCATCTCCGACAGATGCGCTCCCAGAAGCTCATCGTTGCGCTCGGAGAACTCTCGCCGACTCCGATCCTGTTGGACGAAGAGTTGCACAACCGCGATTCCGGAGATGTACTCCGAGAGATAGGCGTTGACCTTGCTCACGGCGATTCGGACGCGCCGAAACGCGTGGCGCGCCTTGCGGCGGAAGAGGTCGGTAATGACCACAATCGGAAGCATGCTTGCCAGAACGATCGTTGCAAGCCGCGCGTTCAGGGAGTACATCGTGATCACCACCGCCACCATGAGGCTTACGTTGCGGGTGAGTTCCGCCAGAACCGAAGTGAAGAGTTCATTTATCGTCTCCACGTCGTTGGTCGCGCGGGTAACCAAACGCCCCACCGGCTGCGTGGAGAGAAAGCCCAGCTTCTGCTGCATCGTGTGGTCAAAAATACGCAGGCGCAGATCCTTCATGACCAGCTGACCGGTGTACGCCGTCAAATAGACTTGGCCGAAACTGGCGATCAGTACTGATACGAGAATGCCGAGAAAGATGAGGACATTGCGTTGGAGACCGCGGACGTTCTCTTCCCGGATCACCAGCCGCTCCTCCTGGGAAAGATCATCCAGCACTGTGGCGGGGAAGACCGCGTGCTCCGCGCTTTCAGCCTGAATCTGGTCGGCGATGTTCTCGGAGATTTCCCTGTGGGTGCGTAGAACCTCCCGGGGAACGGTAATCAGACGCGTGGTATTCAGCCGGTTGGCTTCAGCCAGCTCTTCGCGTTCCGATCGAGGAAGACGGTCGAGAACCTCTTCCCTCAGGTACACCCGGTCTCCGATCGCCACCGCATCTTCGACCTCGCCAAAGCGTTCGAGCTGTGACTCATCCACGGATACCCAGTAGTCCAAGATCTCGTGGTCGACGGTGCGTTGAATCATGACCGGAATCAGCACTTCCCCGATGGTAGCTATGATGAGAAACACCATCGCCGCACCAATGAGTTTGCGGTAGGGACGGGCAAAGGCGGCGATCCGTCGCACCAGCTGCGGATCATAGCCGGAGATCACCTTTTCGTCATGCGGATGCTCTATCACAGGTGCTCCTTTTCGTGCTCTTGCTGCTGAAGCAGGAAGATCTCCCGATAGAGCCCAGGCTCCGAGGTCAATTGGGCATGGGTGCCGCGCTGAACGATCGCTCCATCGTCCATGATGAGTATCTGTTGCGCCTGCTGGAGCGTGGATACTCGATTAGAGACGATCACCGTCGTTCGCCCTCGGCGGTCAGCCAGTATACCGGTAAGGATCCGTTCTTCAGTACGGGTATCTACCGCCGAGAGGGCATCATCCAAAATCAGCACCTCCGGGTCTGCCAGGAGCGCCCGGGCGATGGCGATTCGCTGGCGCTGGCCTCCGGAAAGGGTAACCCCACGCTCACCCACCACGGTGTTCCAGCCTTCCGGAAAATCGTCGATATCGGTGTCCAGCGCCGCCAGTCGTCCCACACGGACCACCTCAGCCTCGCGGGCCTCAGGCCGGGCAAAGGAGATGTTCGCCGCCACGGTGGCGGAAAACAGAAACGTCGACTGCGGTACCATCCCGAACCCACTTCGTAACGTATCCAGATCGTACTCCCGGACATCGGTGCCATCCACATACACCGATCGCTCCGGAGCCTCGATTAATCGTGGCAGGAGATTCACCAACGTGCTTTTGCCGCTGCCCGTGCGGCCGAGAATGCCCAGCATCTCCGCTTTCGGCAGCGTAAAACTGATGTTCCTCAGCACCGGCTGCTCCATGCCGGGGAAGGTGAGCGTTACATCTCGAACCTCCAGAGAGCCGGCAGGTGACGTCCGACGACCAGCGGGAGGGGAGGCGAGCGCCGGGGGCGTATCGAGGACCTCATTGATGCGCGCCAGTGAGGCCGCGCCGCGCTGGAGCATGTTCACGGTAAAACCGGCGCCCATCATCGGCCAGATTAACATTTGGAGGTAGCTTAACGTAGCGACGAATTCGCCGGTGGAGATCTCCCCCGACAACAGTGATCGCCCGCCAAACCAGAGCAGCATTAACAGGGTCAGACCGGATAGAAACGTCACCAGCGGAAAGAAGAGTCCCCAGATACGAACGAGTCGCATGTTGCGGGTCTGGTACGTTTCGTTGGCATCGGCGAAGCGTTTGAGAAAATACTGCTCTTTCACAAACACCTTCACGATACGGATGCCGCTGAGTACTTCCTGCGCCTGGTCGCTCATATGCGAAAACCCCGCCTGCACGTCCCGAAACAGGTGACCAATGCGGTTGCCGATCACGATCAGGGTAGCGGTAATAAATGGAAGGGGGGCCACCGTATAGAGCGCGAGGCGGGGGTTCTGCCCGATAAGGATAATGAGAATTGCGATGGTCATGAAGAGTCCATCGATAAAGGCTACCAGCGCCATACCCACCGCCATGCGAATGGCGTTCATGTCGTTGGTGGCGCGAGCCATGAGGTCGCCGGTCTTGGCCTCCTGATAGTAGGAGGGCGGAAGCTCCAGCAGGTGATCGTACAGTTGGCGTCGCAGCTCCGTCTCGATTCGGCGGCTGGAGCCGTGAATAAAGAATCGCCATCCCAGGCGTCCCACCGCGATCACCAACGCGGTGCCGAGCATGGCCGCCATGAGCACCGCGATCCGCTCCACCGCCGCGGTATCTTCGCTCAAAATATCTACCGAGCTCCCAATGAATTGAGGAATTAGCAGCTGTGCCCCGCTGGTCACGATGAGCGAGACAATTCCGACGATGTAATGCCACCTGTAGCGGCGCACCAGGGGTAGAAGTGTTCTGAATTCCGCCAGCACTTACACCTCCGCCGCTTCACGCCATTGGGCGATTGTGTGCTCGATCAGTTGCTGTGCTTCACGAAGCTGAGCGATGAGCGCCGATTTTCCCTGCGCCGGTGGAAGGATGCCCACCATTTTTAGGCGAAAGATATGTCCCGGTTTCATGCGCGGCAGATCCGACAGTCTGGAGAAGCCTGTGCCGCCGTCCACCGCGATCACCACCATCGGTAGTGGTCGGTTTGACACCAGGCGGCGGGTGGCCCCGCTATGAAACGACTGCACGCGTCCGTCGCGGGAACGGGTGCCCTCCGGAAAGATCACGGCCCCTTCACCGGGGCGCAACGTCCGTCCCAGATGTTCCATTTCCTGCATCGCCGTGGCGAAGTCACCGTGCCGGCTGATCAGCGCGTGCCGTTGGATGCGCAACACGCGAGAAACGGCAGGAAACCACCGCCGCAGCTCTCGCTTTGCCACAAACCGCACCGAATGGTCCTGAAACGCCGCCATGATCGCGGCGATCTCAATAACACTTTGGTGGTTTGCCACCACCATGAAGCGATCTGGAATCCGTTCTTCATCGATTTCGATCCGGACGCTCAGCCCAATCGTGAACCGCGCGAGGGCCAACAACCGTCGCGCGCGGTGTGCCACGTTGCGGTCAACCGCTCGGCGCGCCCAGGACCAGTTTATCGTCATTCGAATCTTATCAGCGAGATCCCACCAGAATAACTGTAAGAGGATAAGCACGAGAAGAAATCCGGTTCGCATGATACCTCGTAGCCTATCGAAACGGCGCCCGTCTGTTAAGCACCGTCTTCGTTGACACCTACCGGGTAATCTGCTACCGTCTGCGTCTGTTATTGAGATTACAGCAGGAGGATAAATTCTTTGGTAGTCAAGGGTTCTGCCGCTAAGCGTTTTCGTCAAAGCGAAAAGCGGCGCATCAAAAACAAATCTGTACGAAGTGAGATCCGGACCAGTGCCAAGCGGGTGCTTGACGCGATCTCTTCACAAGACCGGGCCACCGCCGATACCGAGTTTCGGGCGTACTCCGCCCTGATTGACTCGGCCTCGCGCAAGGGCGTGTATCATCAGAACACGGCAGCGCGGAAGAAGTCGCGCATGGCCCTCAAAGTCAACGGCATTCAGAGCTGACCCAACGCGGAGGAACAGTGCCGGATTCCAAGCTCACCAAAGCGGAAATCGTTGAGCGCATTTCGGAAGAGGTGGATGTCAGCAAGAAGGACATTCATACGATCATTGATTCCTTTTTTGGCGAAGTAAAGTCAGCCTTGCTCACTGACAAAGCGGTGGAGTTCCGTGGTTTCGGAACCTTTGAGATTCGTACCCGCAAAGGCAGACAGCACGCCCGCAATCCTAAGACGGGAGAGCAGGTCACCGTTCAGAATCATGGGGTCGTGGTCTTTCGTCCCGGCAAAGAGCTAAAAGAAGCCAGCTGGCCGCTCCGCAAGTGATATGGTAGCCGATTCATCCGCTACGGCTCGCGAACGCGTACTGCGGCAGCTGCATACCGTCGGTCTGCTGCTGCTTGGGGCGATCCTCTTCTGGATCTCTTTTCCCAATGTGGTAGTTCGATTCGGCGCGTACCCAGTTGCCTTTTTTGCCCTGATTCCCGTAGTGGTGGCGATTCGGCGGATGCCCTGGTGGGCTACTCCGCTGTATGGTGCGCTCTATGGGTTTACCGCATATGCTCTGTTCAACTACTGGCTTGCCACGTTCCATCCATTAGCGATCTTTATAGTGCCGGTCATCTATGCCGGCTATTTTTTTGTGGTCTTCCCGCTCCTGCGGCTGGCCGATGGTTTGTTTGGGCGCTGGGCGTTCCTCATTCAAGCGCTGGTATGGATGGCGTACGAGTGGGGACGCACTCAGGGATATCTGGGCTACTCCTATGGAATCATGGGGTATTCTCTGTTTCCGGCGCCGGCGCTCATCCAATTGGCCGATATTGGAGGCGTATGGATCGTCTCCTTTATGGTAATCATTCCCTCGTTCCTCTTGGGCCAGATCATAAACGATCACCAGATCCAGGTGTTTGCTTCCTGGCGCCGACTCAAAGCGGTGTTGCAGTGGCGACTGCCCGAGCTGATCGGATATGCGGTACTGGTGGTGGCGGCGGTGGTGTACGGGCTGTTTGCTACCGTGGACTACAGCCAGTCTCCCACCTGGCGGCTGGCCCTGATACAGCAGAATGTTGATCCCTGGGTGGGTGGCTTTCGGGCCTACGAGCGTAGTTTAGAGATTCTGATCCGGGAGAGCGATCGGGCGCTTGAAGAGACAGATCCCGACGCGGTGATCTGGTCCGAGACGTCGTTTGTTCCGTCGATCAACTACCACACCCGATATCGTACCGACCAGGAACGGTACGAGCTCGTTCAGGAACTGATGGCTTACCTCGAAAGCAAAGAGGTTCCCTTCGTCATTGGGAACAGCGATGGGCAGCTACGGCGTGACGCCGAGGGCGAGCTCCGTCGCGTGGACTACAATGCGGTGCTCACCTTCGAGGCGGGGGGAGAGCTTCAGGGGACGTACCGTAAGATCCATTTGGTGCCCTTTACGGAGCACTTTCCCTATGAAGCACAGCTTCCCTGGCTCCACCGACTGCTGGTAGAGAACAACACCAACTTCTGGGAAGAAGGCACTGACTGGTCAATATTTGAGCTGAACGGGGTGAAATTTGCCACGCCGATCTGCTTCGAGGATACCTTCGGGTATCTCTCCCGCGGATTCGTCCGGGAGGGAGCGGAGGTGATCGTGAATCTTACCAACGACCTCTGGTCGTACTCGGAACCCTCCGCGATGCAGCACATGGGAATGGCCGTCTTCCGGGCGATAGAGAACCGGCGCAGCGTTGTCCGAAGCACCAACGGAGGAATGACAACGATGATCGATCCCAACGGAACGCTTCTGGACCTGTATCCCCCGTTCAAGGAAGGCTATCTGGCGGGGGATGTGCCGGTCTTCACCGACGCCTCTACCGTGTATACCGCCTGGGGTGACTGGCTGGCATACGTGTTTGTCGTGGGTGCCGGGTTGGGACTGCTCTTCGGTACAATACGAAGTGTGACGGATCGTCGGAGTTCGTGAATTGACAAAGCAAAGTCGCCCATAGGACAATACGGTATGTCACAAGCAGCACCAAAGATTCTGGTGGTTGACGATGAACACATCAATGTAGAGTTCTTTCACGTTATGCTATCGCGTTTAGGGTACGATGTAACCACCGCCAGTGACGGCGATACCGCACTGGATCAGATCGTGGAGATCCGCCCCGACGTGGTTCTTCTGGATAATATCCTTCCTGGACGGACTGGGTGGGAAATAACTCGCCTTGTGAAACAGCACGAAGATTACCGAGACGTACGCGATACCGCGATCATTATGTTTTCGGCGATGGATGACGTTGAGGATAAGGTCGAGGGGTTTGAGCTCGGAATTGAGGATTACATTACCAAGCCCTTCAACTTCTCCGAGGTGCTGGCACGCATCCAAGCTGTGCTACGCCAGCGGGAGCTTTCCCGGCAGGTGGTGCGTCGAGAGCGGCGTTTAGCACTTACTGAGTCGCTCAATAGCTCACTCATCTACTTCACCCGGCATATCAAGTCACCGATTAGCGAGCTCCGAGAGATGGCGGAGAATCTTGATGCAGGTGACAAGAGTGCGGTGCAGACTCTGGTGGAGCGGATCATGACCGAGACATCCGAAATACTGGCTACGCTGGAGGGTCTCGAAGAAGAGGTTGCTGAACTGCAGACGCAAGGGGATGAGCTCAAATCCAAAGAGCTCTCGTTAGAAGATCTGGAAAGCAAGTTTCGCAAGCATGCGGCGGAGTCATTGCATGACGTTCACGGAGGAACGGGATGATCAGTGAGGATAAGAAGCGCGTTCTGGACCTTTTTGCCCGGGGAAGAAAACTATATAAACTGATGCAGTTTGAAGAGGCTCAGAAGTACTTTGCTCAGGGGCTCAAGATTGACCCGAGCGATGGACCTTCCAAAATATATCTGGCTCGCTGCAAACACTACGTCGAGACTCCTCCCCCGGAGGATTGGGATGGCGTGTTTGTCATGACCAGTAAATGACAGGAGTATCACTGCCAGATGGCATATCATATAGATCCGCGTTCGATTGAGCAGACCGATAGTCGGCTCGGTACGGGTACCCGGTTTTCGGGAACGCTTCGTTTCAAGGGATCGGTGACTGTTCGCGGCGAATACGAAGGGCAGATTGATGCTCAAGGGTTTTTGTACATCCAGGACGGTGCTCAGGTGCGTGCCGATGTTTCTGCGGAGCGCATCATCATCGGGGGTACGGTTCATGGGAATATCGAGGCTCGGGATGAGGTAGAAATGCTGCCCGGGTGTGTTGTGTACGGCAATGTCCGGGCGGGGCGGGTGCGCATTGCCGATGGGGTGGTGTTTGAAGGACGGTGTGAAATGTTGAGGAACAGTGAGTCCCTGGACGTGTTTTCCGCACCGTTGGATGAGCTGCGACGACAAGCTATCCCGATGATTGACGATCGCCGCCAAGCAAACGAATAAATTTCAAAGGAACGTGTAACCGCAGGCAGTTGAGCAGATTCGCTTGACACTCGGTGGGCAACCACCTAAAATAAGAAACCTGCACTACCCTCAACCCGGTAATATTTTATAGGCTTTGCGAGTTCAACCGGATTCGCGTATCACGCCGTAGGATACCTATATAGGTTGGAGAAATCCATGTCAGACAACCGTGAACAACAGAGCTCGGACAATGCGTCCGGGACCAACAGTGAAAAGAAGAATGGCAACGGCGGAAGTAGAGGACGCTCTTCCAACCGACGGCCAGCCAAAAAGAAGCGTGTCCGCGTAGCTCTCGTAAAAGACGGCGAAAACGGCGGCGAAAAGGGCGATAACGGCGGTGACGGCGTGCCTCCCACGGTTACCGCGGAAATGGCGGAGCGCCGAGGTCAGGTCGATGACGGCAGCGATGGCCGTCCGCCCAGCGGACAACAGGCGATGTCTACCGACTTTTCCCACCTGAAAGACGACAAGAGCTTGAGTATCAACGAGCTCACGGTGATGAATATGAAGCATCTCCGGGAGTTTGCCGCGGACATGGGTATCGCTTCGGAAAACCTCCTGTCGCTCAAGAAGCAGGAAGTGATCTTTGCCGTATTGAAGGCGCATACCGAGCGCAACGGCACGATATACGCCTACGGGTCCTTGGAGATTCTGCCCGACGGCTACGGTTTTCTCCGCAGTCCGCAGAACTCGTACCTCTCCGGCCCGGATGATATCTACATATCGCCCTCGCAGATTCGCCTGTTCAACCTGAAGACCGGAGACACGGTCTACGGTCAGATTCGCCCGCCGAAAGAGGGGGAGCGATTTTTTGCGATGCTCCGGGTGGAAAGCGTCAACTTTGACCATCCCTCCGTGGCGCAGACGCGGATTCCCTTCGATAACCTTACGCCGCTATATCCCGACGAGCGGCTGGATATGGAAACACGCAGTGGTGATCCGGCAACTCGGATGATCAATCTCTTCTGTCCGATTGGAAAGGGACAGCGGGGACTGATCGTATCTCCGCCGCGTACCGGTAAGACGGTCATTTTGCAGAAGATCGCAAACGCGATCACCGAGAACCATCCTGAGGTGTACCTTATCGTGTTGCTCATCGACGAGCGACCGGAAGAGGTCACCGACATGGAGCGCAACGTGAAAGCTGAGGTGGTGGCCTCAACCTTTGATGAGCAGGCGCAGCGGCATGTGCAGGTTGCCGAGATGGTTCTGGAAAAGAGTCGCCGGCTGGTAGAACACAAGAAGGACGTGGTGATTCTGCTGGATTCGATCACCCGTCTGGCCCGGGCGTATAACCAGACGGTTCCCACCTCGGGGAAGATCCTCTCCGGTGGTGTCGACTCCAACGCGCTGCACAAACCGAAACGGTTCTTTGGGGCGGCGCGAAACATCGAAGACGGCGGAAGCCTGACGGTAGTGGCCACCGCCTTGATCGAGACGGGAAGCCGCATGGACGAGGTGATTTTCGAAGAGTTCAAGGGAACTGGTAACATGGAAATCATCCTGGATCGGCGCTTATCGGACCGGCGGATCTACCCGGCGATCAATATCAAGAAGTCCGGTACGCGGCGGGAGGACTTACTGCTCACCGATGAAGAGCTGCGGAAGATGTGGGTGCTCCGAAAAGTGGTAAACCCCATGGATGACGTGGAAGTGCTGGAACTGATCCTTGACAGGATGAAAAAAGCCAAGAATAATGCGGACTTCCTGCAATCGATGAACACAAGCGGTGCCGATTGAGGCTGAAATGAGAGCGCGGAGGCTGAAATTAGTATGAGAGAGAGCATTCATCCCAATTATCGTCCGGTTGTATTTCGTGATACGGCCAGTGGAACGATGTTTTTGACTCGCAGTACCGTTGAGGCGAAAGAAACGGTGAAGTACGAAGACGGCAACGAGTATCCCGTGTTTGACGTGGAAATCTCGAGTGCGTCGCATCCCTTTTACACCGGTAAGCAGAAGCTTGTTGATACCGCCGGTCGAGTGGAGCGGTTCCGCCGCAAGTACAACATCAAAGGCTGAGCGTTACAGCTTGAGCCGGCGATGAATCAGACCACCCTGGGGGTGGTCTTTTTTTATTTATGCTCCGTCGCCGACCGCTACCGCACCGTGTACCGCTAACGCGCCGCGTGCCCGTCGCTCGGATCGCCACCACGTGCTGATCACCAATCCCATCGTAATCAGCACCGCCACAATTCCCAGCCAGTCGCCCCAGGCGCGATACAGCGTCCACCGTTGCGGATACAGCGGAACGGTCACGATCTCCGCCGCTCCCTGAAACATGGGAAGGCTCTCGGTGGTGTTTCCCCGGGCATCGACCACCGCGGTGAGGCCGCTGTTGGTTCCCCGAACGAGCGTGGTCCGTAGCTCGATGCTGCGTAATCGGGCGGCGACAAAGTGCTGCGTCTGGGCGGAGTTCTGACGGCTCCAGGAGTTGTTGGTGAGGTTGATCAACAACTCGGCCCCGTTGTTCACCATCCGTCGCGGTACCCAGCCGAAGCCATCCTCAAAGCAGATCGGCGTCCCCACCATGAGGGTCGTTCCATCGCTCAGCGGTAAGGGGAGGGGCCGACTGTGCGTGCCGGGGACCCAGGTGCCGTAGATTCCGATCGTATCGCGGAAGAAATCCTGGACGGCGGGAACGTGCCAGAACGGTATCGATTCGGCAAAGGGAACGAGCTGTTGCTTGCCGTACTCCCCCAGGAGCTCTCCGGAGGGGGCGATGACCAATGCGCTATTGGTGGCATCCCCCGTAGACCCCTGGGGCATGGGCGCTCCCGTTACCAGCGGCACACCAATCAACTGGAGAAACTGCCGAAACGGAAGTTCCCGCGGTTCCGCGGCAAAGAAAGAATCCTCCCGGTGGTACGGTCTTCTCAGGGCCGTTTCGCTCCAGACCACTGCGTCCACTTCCCGGGAGCGCTCCGGCGATTCCGCGAGTCCGCTCAGGGTCAGTTCCTGAGCGCGGGCCAGGGCACCGGAGAAGCGGCCCGGCGCCCAGCTATCTACGTTCTGTTGCACGAGAAGCATCGAGCGCGTCTCGGTGGGTACCACGCCGGGGCGTTGCCACGCCCCAAAACCCAGAGCCACCACACCCAGAAGCGCCACCGTCACCAGATGGTACACCGAGACATCGCGATGTCTCCGAAGCCCGTCACGCCCGCCGAGCCCGCCGGTGGATCGGTAGAACGCCTCGGCGATCGCGGCGTTCGCGTAGGCCCCGAGAAACGACAGCCCCCAGACGCCGGCGATCTCCGCGATCTGTGCGATGAGTTCGCCCTTGGCCACCGGATAGGCGATCAATCCCCAGGGATAGCCGAGAAATCCCACCGATTTCAGATACTCATAGCCGGTCCAGGCCACGGCGATTACCAGGGGACGCATCGTCCAGACGGGCATCGGCCACCTGGGCATCGCGCCCTTGTACGCGGGGGTGATCCGCAGGTGGGTAGCGGCGTAGCCACCGTGAGCCAGAAAATGGAGAAAGCCGAAGAGCATATAGTTGTAGCCGGCGTAGCCGAGGATCGTTCCGCCGATCGTCCACACCGAAAACTCGCCGAAAAACGCGAGCCAGTAGTTACCGATCGCCGTACTCACCACACCGAAGAGCAGGCCCAGGCGGGATGCGCTCTTTCGGGAAGAGATTCGATAGATCGCCAAGAACGCCGGTACCAGCGCCACCAAACCGGGGAGGGTGGCGCCCCAGGGAAGGAACTCGTTGGGAAGAGCGGCGGGGAGGATTACGGCCGACGCCAGAACAAGCGCTGCATTCATCAGGCGCGCATTGTAGCGCACCGGCGCAGGCTTTGACAGGCCTTACCCCCGGTGCTACAGTCTCGATGTGACTATTCTCCTGACCAACGATGACGGAATTTACAGCCCCGGCCTGACGGCGCTACAAGAGGAGTTCTCCACATACCACGATGTGTGGACCGTCGCTCCTGACGGGGAGCGGAGTGGATATTCCAATAGCATCACCATCTCCGAGCCGATCCGCTGCACGCAGGTGGATGAGCGCCGTTATGCCAGCAGTGGCACTCCCGCGGACTGCGTGATTCTTGCCACCCGCGGGGCGATTCCGGTGATGCCGGAAGTAGTCATATCAGGTATCAATATTGGACCAAACCTGGGGTCCGACATCGTGTACTCCGGCACCTGCGCGGCGGCGCGACAGGCGGCGTACCGCTCGATTCCGGGTATCGCGGTTTCCCTGAATAGCTTTCATGCTCCGTTCCATTTTGCGCCGGTGGCGCAGTTTGTTGCAAAACATCTGGATGAACTGCTGGAGCTGTGGAACGAGGATCACTTCATTAACGTGAACGCTCCCAATCTCGCCGAACCGCGGGGTACGGCGATTACCACGCCGGCGATGCGGCGGTATGATGATGTACTGTTGCCCTTCGAACCTCCCCGGGGAGGGACGTATTATTTCGTAGATGGGAAACCGGCGGAGGCTACGATCGAGGCCGGTACCGACTGGCATGCGGTGGAACATGGTCTGGTCTCGGTGAGTCCGATCATGTTGAATCCGGTTAATCACGCTGTGGAGGCTCACTACCGCAGCATGTCGTTTGTTCGGGAGCAATGAAAGAAGGCATTCGGCTGTACCGCCAGAAGAAGTATCAGGAGGCGCTCAATGCGCTCCTCGCCGCGGAGGTAGCTGAGGACGAGCAGTCGACACTCAGTTACTATCTGGGACTCTGTTACACCCATCTTGGTCAGCATGATGAGGCGCTACTGTACTTGGAGCAGGTGGTCAACTCCGACATCGGCTTCCTCCATATCTACCAGAGCCGCATGATCATGGGCTACATCTACGCCGTCACTGGTCGCCATCGGCTGGCGGAATTTGAACTCAACCGTCTTCTGGAAGATGGGTACGAGTCGGCAAAGGTCTACGCCGCGCTGGCCTATGCCGTCTACGCCCAGGGCAAAACCGCCCCGGCGATCGCCAATCTGGAAAAGGCGCTCAAGATCGATCCGGACAATGCCAACGCGCTTAACTCCTTGGGATACATCCTTGCGGAAAATGGAGTTCAGATCGATATTGCCGAGCGCTATTGCCGCCGGGCGGTGGAACGGTTTCCTCAGAACGCCGCCTATCTGGATTCCCTGGCGTTGGTCCATCGGCGCCGGGGGCAGTTACAGCGCGCCAAGGAACTCTACGAGCAGGCGGTCCGCCTCTCGCACGGTCGGGCGGAGATCGTTGAGCACTATAAGGAACTGCTGCGGGAAGCAGGAGTCCAGGTATGAGCGGCGGGCGCCCCACCAGGCTGTGGCGGCCGGCTATAGTGTCTCTGGTGCTCCTGGGATTCGCTGTCTCCCTGGCGGCGCAGCCGATCGATCTTGATGACGCCAATGCCCGGGAGGAGTTCCGCTTCGGCGTGCAGGTATACCACGCCTCCCGCTTCAACGACGCAATCGTAGCGTTTACTCGGGCACTGGCATTCACGCCGGACAACCTCACCATCCGGGAGTGGCTCGGTCGCGCGTACTATCGCAGTGGGCTGGAAGATGCGGCCATGGCGGAGTGGGAGATCGTGGCGGACGAGGGCGGAGCCGGCGCCTACCTGCTCTCGCGGATAGATACGATGAACTATCGTCAGGGCGTGATGCCGTTCCAGGAACGGGACCTCACGCTGGCGCGTTCACAACTGATCGATGCGCGATCCGGAGAGCGGCGGCTGTTCCAGCGCCCCGCCGGGATCGATACGGATGATCGGGGAGATCTGTTTGTAGTCTCCCTGGGAACCCAGGAAATTCTCCGCATTACTCCCAACGGCCGCGTGCGCGAGCGCATCAGTGGTGGTCTCTCCGGACTCAACCGGCCCTTTGACTTGGTCCATCATGAGGGATCACTGTTTGTGACCGAATATGGGGCGGACCGCGTATCCATTCTGGGGCAGGGGTTCGGCAAAGAGCTCATGTTTGGCGGTACCGGACTGGGAGAAGGCCAACTCCTGGGACCGCAGTTCATCGCCATCGATCAGGGAGAGTTCGTGTATGTCACGGAGTGGGGAAACCGCCGGGTGAGCAAGTTTACTGTTGAGGGCGAATTTCTGCAGACGATCGGCACCCCCTCCAGGTTCTTCGACGGGTTGCAACATCCCTCCGGCATCGCCGTTCGGGATCAGATCGTATACGTGGCTGATCGAGATGATGAGGGGGTGGCGCTTCACCTGTTTGACGAGAGCGGCAACCACCTGCAGCGGATCGATCTCCCCCTTACCGAAGATGATGCCGCCGAGAACAGCATGAACGGGGCGGTGGTGGAGGACCTGGCGTGGTATGACGATCAGTATTTGCTGATCGCCGCCGGCCGGCAGGTGCTCCTCTTTGATCCCGATTCGGAGACGGTAGAATCGCTCATCGATGACGCGGAGCGGACCCGGGTCATCTCAGCTACCCGCGATGCCAACGGCCGCGTAATCGTCACCGATTTTGACGCCGACGAAGTTGCGATTTTTGAGCCGGAGGGCGCCCTCTACAGCGGGCTGGATGTACAGATCGAGCGGATCATCACCCGGGAGTTCCCGCGCATCGCGCTGCAGGTGGCGGTGCATGACCGCGATGGGAATCCCCTGGTGGGGCTCACGGAGGAAAACTTTATCGTCTCTGAAGATGGCGTGCCTGCCACCGAAATCGCGGTAGAGTCCAGCGGCCAGAGCGTGGAACGGCTGGAGGTGTCGGCGCTATTGCAGCCGCGAAGCGGCAGGGACTATGGGGCTGATCTCGGCACTGCCGCTGCCGATCTGGCTGCCACGCTGCAATCGAAAGATTCGCTGCAGTTCTTTCTCGCCGGGGAGCAACCGCGGGAACTCGTCTCCGGTTCTGCCTCGCAAGAGCGGATTCAGCGGGTAGTTCGGGAGGCGGTAGTCGACGATCAGAATCTCTTTGAGCAGGACCGCATCCAGCTCGATCGCTCGATTCGTGCCGCCGCTACTCCGATGCTGGATGGTGATTTACGGCGCGATCTGGTGCTTATCGGTGATGGACGGGTGACGGACGGAAGTTTCGAGGAGTACGGGGTGGAGGAAATCGCCGCCTTTCTAGGTAACAACGGTATTCGATTTCATGCGATCCTCACCGAGCAGCACTCTCCCGACGGAGAAATCGATTATCTGGTAGATCAGACCGGCGGCTCGCTGCGCTATCTCTACGAGCCGGAGGGGATTGCCCCGCTGATAGATAGCGTCCGGAGCCGGCCGGTGGGGCGCTACTGGATCACCTTGGACGCCCGGCAGGATGCCGATTTCGGGCGGAGATACTTTGAAATGTCGGTGGAGACGCGCCTGTTCGTACGCAGCGGACGGGATGAACTGGGCTTCTTTGGTCCCTCATCCCCGTGACGTTTGCTCTCAATTGAAATACATTCTACACGTATGAGTGATCCAACGATTCCCGGAGGAACGGAACAACTCAAGCCAAAGACTCGCCCCAAGGTACAGGAACCCAAGAAGTACCAGGTGGTACTCCATAACGATGACTACACCACGATGGAGTTTGTCGTGGAAGTACTGAAGAAGATCTTCCGCAAATCTCCTGTGGAAGCTCACGCTATTATGATGAGCGTGCACAAGAAAGGTCGCGGGTTGGTGGGATTGTATCCGTACGATATCGGCGCTACCAAGGTAGAGCAGACGCGACAAATGGCGAAACGTCAGGGATACCCGCTCAAGTGTACCCTCGAGGAGGCCCCGTAATTATGCATATCGATCGTGAACTACAGGCGCTCTTAAGCGCCGCGTATCAGGAAGCCAAGCAACGTCAGCACGAGTTCCTGACGCCGGAGCACATACTCTACGCGGCGCTGTACTTCGACTATCCCCGGGACGTGTTGGAGGCGTGTGATGTAGACGCCGACACGATTCGGGACGAGCTGGAAGAATACCTCTCCGAGGAGATCCCCACCGTGGGAGAGGATGAAGATCCCAGTCAGTCATTGGGTTTTCAGAGTGTAATCGAGCGGGCGGTATTTCATACGGAGGCCTCCAGCAAGGAGATCGTCGAGATCGGTGATATCCTGGTGTCGATTCTCGACGAGGCCAATTCCCACAGCAGTTACTACCTGCGACGGGAAGGCTTGGAGCGCGTGGATCTGCTGGAGATTATCAGCCACGGTCTACCTTCGCGCAGCGATGACGAAGCGCCCCACGATTCGGAACCGCACGGGGGAGACGACGAGGAAGAGTTTTCCGCGGAAGAAGATGATGAGCCGGATGAACGGGTCGATGCCGAAGAGGAAGAGTCCGGACGCGGTCGAAAGAAGAAGCGGAAACGCGCGCTGGACCAGTTTACCACCGAGCTCGTCGCTGAATCACGCACCGGTCGGCTGGAGCCGCTCATCGGTCGCGAAGACGTGTTGGAACGGACGATCCAGGTGCTGTGCCGCCGAATGAAGAACAATCCGATTCTTATCGGCGAACCCGGAGTGGGCAAGACCGCGATCGCTCATGGTCTTGCGGAGCGCATTGCGGACGGCACCGTCCCGGACGTGCTGAAGGATCACAAACTCTACGCCCTGGACATGGGGGCCATGATTGCCGGCACGCGCTATCGAGGTGACTTCGAGGAGCGCATGAAGGCGATCATGAAGGAGCTCGAAAAGGAGCCCAACGTGATCCTCTTTATCGACGAGATCCACACGATCGTCGGCGCCGGCGCGGTGTCTGGTGGTGCCATGGATGCCAGCAACATGCTCAAGCCGGCATTGGCGGCGGGACGCATCCGCTGTATCGGATCCACGACATTCGGGGAGTTCAAGCGATTCTTTGAGCGCGACCGGGCGCTGGCGCGCCGCTTTCAACGGGTGGACATTGAAGAGCCTACCCATGAGGAGACGGTGCTCATTCTCAAGGGCCTCCAGAGCCGCTACGAGGAGCACCACAACGTGCACTACACCGAGGCTGCCCTGGATGCCGCGGTACGACTCTCGGCGCAGTACATCAATGAGCGTTTTCTCCCGGACAAGGCGATCGATGTTCTGGATGAAGCCGGCGCCTACATGCGCATGAAGCATTTTAAGCGACCAGTTGAAGAAGACCTTGAAGAGACGGGGGAATCTGAGGACCAGCAGAAACCGGGCGAGCCCGAGAACAAACAGGAACCTCCCGCGCCAGAAGAAACCCAGGAAGAAGCCCAGGAAGAAGCCCAGCAAGAGGCCCAGGAAGAAGATCAGCAACAGGCCGTAGAAGAGACCACCACCGAACCGGTCACGATCGACGAGGCGGAAATTGAAATGGTGGTCTCCAAGATCGCCAAGATTCCGGTGAAAAGCGTTAGCTCCGATGAGAAGACGCACCTGCAGTACCTCTCCGCCCGCCTCAAAGAGCAGATCTTTGGACAGGAATCGGCGGTGGAGGCGGTGACTGCCGCGGTAAAACGTTCGCGCGCCGGCTTTCGTAACCACGATAAACCGGTGGCAAGTTTCCTGTTTGTCGGCCCCACCGGAGTGGGCAAGACCGAGCTGGCGCGGCAGCTCGCCGAGCAGCTCGGCGTGGCGCTGCACCGTTACGATATGAGTGAGTATCAGGAGAAGCACACCGTGTCCCGGCTGATCGGAAGCCCTCCGGGGTATGTGGGCTACGAGGAGGGCGGCCTCCTGACCGATGCGATTCGCAAGACGCCTCACTCGGTGGTTCTGTTGGATGAGATCGAAAAGGCGCACCGGGATATTTTCAATATTCTGCTGCAGGTGATGGATTACGCAACGCTTACCGACAACGCCGGCAAGAAGGCGGATTTCCGCAATGTGATCCTTATCATGACCTCGAATGCGGGGGCTAGGGATATCGGTAAACCGCTGATCGGCTTTGGCGAACGCAACGTCACTGAGGCGGCGGTGAACGACGCCGTGGAGGACACCTTCTCTCCGGAGTTCCGGAACCGCATCGATAAGATCGTGCTCTTTGGTCGCCTGGATGATGAGATCGTAAAGGATATCGTCCGCAAGGAGATCCTGGTG
Organism: uncultured Spirochaeta sp.; assembly: GCA_964419735.1. Lineage (GTDB taxonomy): Bacteria > Spirochaetota > Spirochaetia > DSM-27196 > Alkalispirochaetaceae > Alkalispirochaeta. Next base: position 7,396 of record CAYQRW010000015.1, on the reverse strand, counting down.
TTCAACGAGCAGCTCGCCGAACGGGGCGTGCGGCTGGAGGCCACCGAGGAGGCGATCACCTGGCTGGCGCGCAAAGGCTATTCGCCGGAGTTTGGGGCACGCAACATCGCCCGGACGGTGGAGAGCGAGCTCAAGGAGTACTTTGTGGATGCGGTGCTCTTTGGCGATCTCGCGGAAGGTGGCATCGCCGTGGCGGATGTCGAAGAGGGTGAGATCGTCATCACTCCGCAGAAGGAACTGGCCGACGCGTAGCCGGGGACTGTGGAATACCTCGATCACACGCAGCGAATCCAGTTTCCGGAGCCGAACCGTGCCAATCCCTGGGGAATCGTTGCGCAAGGCGGCAACCTATCCCCGGGGATCGTCCTCTCCGCCTATGAACAGGGTATTTTCCCGTGGTACGAGGAGCCGCCGATTATGTGGTTCTCTCCGGACCCGCGGTTTGTGCTCTACCTCTCGGAATTTCACATTAGCCGGCGGTTTCGCAGAACGCTGCGCGCCGCCGAGGTCACGATTACGCTGGATCACGCCTTTGAGCAGGTGATTCATCGCTGCCGGGCGATTCGGCTGGAAGTGGACGGTGAGGGAACCTGGATCACCGATGAAATGGAACGGGCCTATAGCGAACTCCACCGCCTGGGGTACACCCATTCCGTGGAGGTGTGGCAGGCGGGGAGCCTGGTGGGCGGCCTCTACGGGATCACCGTGGGTTCGATCTTTGCCGGGGAGTCAATGTTTTCCGACATTCCCGGCGGAAGCAAGTACGCGTTGGTGGCGCTGGCCGGTCTCATGGACGAGCTGCAGGTGCCGCTCATCGACTGCCAGTCCTACACCGACAACCTTGCGCAGTTTGGGGCGGTGGACGTTCCCCGCAGCGACTTTCTGGACGAACTACATGAGCACCGCTTTGGGTCGCGCATCCCTGCCTCCTGGCGAGCGTTCGACGGCGACGCAATGCTCCGTCGTGGAGCGGCGCTCGGGGCGCATTAGCAGCGCGCGTTCGTTGCGCGCATCAGTAGCGCGCGTTTGTTGCGCGCATCAGTAATGAAAGCCACTGTCTCCGATAAACTCTCTCAGAATGGACTCCTGGGGCACCAGCTTCTCAGGAATTACCGTGAAATTGCGCAGAAACGTCTGCAGCCGCACCGCCTCATGGTATAGCTGGTGGTGGGGCTTCACCTGCCGTAACAGCGGTTCCGCATGGTTGCGCAGTACTCCCAGTTCATAGTCCAGCGCGGTGTTGAAGGCGGCATCGGCGGAGTCCTGGAAGGGAAAGATATTGGCGTTCTCCCCGCGGCGCACCGATGGCCACATACCCAGCGTATCCAGCGCGCTGTGCCCCCGAAACTGGTGATCGCGGACCATCCGCCGGAGCAGACGGTTGTCGGTGGTGCTGATGCGGTTGTGATCGTCCAGATTGAGCTGCGTCAGAGCCGACACGTAGATCGTAAACTTCCGCTCCCGTGGAATGCGCGGCGTCAGGCGCTCATTGAGTCCATGAATTCCCTCCATAAGCAGTACGCCCCGGGGAGGAATCTGGATACGGTTACCCCGGTACTCCCGCGTCCCGGTTTTAAAGCTGAAGCTGGGAAGCTCAACTTCCTCCCCGTTGAAGAGTCGGACCAAGTGGTCGTTGAGAAGTTCGATATCGATGGCGCCGATGTTTTCGAAGTCGTAGTTTCCCTCTGCATCCAGCGGGGTTTCCTCCCGCGGCACGAAGTAGTCATCCAGGGAGATAACCATCGGCGTATAGCCCACCACCTGTAGTTGTACGGCGAGCTTCTTGGTAAAGGTGGTTTTTCCGGAGGAGGAGGGACCGGCCACTAGTACAACCTTTTCCTCTTCCCCGGCGTTACAGACCTGGTCGGCGATATTGGCGATCTTCTTGTCATGTAGCGCCTCGGCAACGCGCACCACGTCCTGGATCGTGCCCCGTTCAGTCAGACGATTGAGTTCGCCCACGGAAGAAATCCCGAGCACGCGGCCCCACTGCTTGTATTCGGTATAGATCTGAAAGAGTGTCGTGCTCCGGGCACCGGCGCTCGCCCGATAGGGCTCTTCTTTGGTGGCAAAGATAAGTAGAAATCCATCACCGTAGCGCTCGATCTCCCACGTGGTGAGGAGCCCGGTGCGCGGTGCCAGCGGACCGTGGGAGAGATCCATGAACTCGCCGCAACGATAGACCGGCACCTCGCTGTAGTTGTGGCGCTCCACGAGGAGTGCCGCGTGGTGCATGTTATGGGCGTTGAAATATGTCAGGGCGTCCTCATAGGCGGCTACACCGCGCCGAATCGGCAGGTCCGCCGTAATCAGCCCGGACAGTTCGTCCCGGAGGCGATCGAGATCCTGCTCGGAGACCACCGCTCCATCGAAGGAGTAGTAGTAGGCGTTCCCTAGGGAGTGTCCGATCAGGAGACGTTGCTCCGGGAGTGCCCGCTCAGCGGCGATCGCCATAACGTAGCACAGGCTTCTGCGGTACACGCGCTGACCCTGGTCGGTATCGATGTACACCGGATGTAGGGCGGCGTTGATGCTGAGCCGGTAGCTCAGCGCTCGAACCTCATTGTTTACAAACGCCGCCATCACCGTGGGAACGGTCTCTTCAGTGAGGCACTGCGTAAGCGCCTCGTGAACGGAAATTCCCACTCCGTACTGGACGGCTGGTTGATCGCACACCGTGATGTTGATCGTGCGCATGCAGGGCTCCTTTCCGGGCGTGCCGCTTAGAGCGAGTTCTTGAGTCGTTTCGATTCTTCGGCGGTGAGCACGTTGGTAACGGCGTACTGTTCGGAATCAGTCTCCATCACCGCCTGCTCGGAGACCACCGCACCCTTGTTATCGGTAATCACCCGCACCAGTGGCGCCCGCGCCTTTCCAGGAATCACATCAATTACCATCGCCCGATGGCCTGAGGCGAGCTGGACAAAGGTGCCATAGGGAAATAGCGAGAACGTGGCCACCATACCTTGCAGGATGTCCTTCTCATAGTGCCGGTTTTGACCGGTGAGAAGCGTTTTCATGATCGTGTGGCCGTCGATGGCGGGGCGGTAGGGTCGCGGTGAGGCCATGGCCGCAAACGTGCTGGCGGGGTTGATAATCTTAGCGTACAACGAGAGCTTCTCGCCGGTAATGCCCCGGGGATATCCGGAGCCGTCGATATTCTCCCGGCATTCAAGTACTCCCAGACAGATCTGCATTGGATAGTTCAGTTGCCGCAAGATCTTGAAGCCCAGCACCGGGGCGGTGGATATCGCTTTCTTCTCTTTCTCTTTCAGCGGCTGGTCGGTCATATAGAGTTGACTAGGTAGGCGTAGCATGCCCACCTCGTGGAGCAGCGCGATCGTGCCGATGTCGATCAGGCGGTGCGGCGGCATCTTCATCGCGCTTCCGGTGGCCATTCCCACCAGGGCGGTCTTCACCGCGTGGTCCACGAGGTAATTGGTGGCGCCGGGATTGAGTTCCGGTATGCGGAGCAAATACCGCTTCTGATCGCGAATCTTATCGATGAACTCTTTGACGCGGGTCTGGATCGGCTGGATCGGAAGCACCCCGTTTTGCAGATAGTTGCTGAAGAGCTGCTCCGTGTAGTGGAGAAACTCTTCGTACTGCTTGTGCGCGTCTTGCATCTCTCGGGCGTCTCGCCGTCCCTGGTCTATCGCCGCCAGTGGCGCATCATCCCCGGTGGACACGGAGGACCCAGCGGACGGAGGTTCATCGGAGATCTCCCCGTCAGTCACGAGCTGGCGGAACTTCCAGCGTTGGAGACGGTCGATGAGTGCTTGGTCTACTGGAATTTCGGGAGACAGCAGGATAAATTTCTCATCGAGAAACGTCTCGCGGGAGATATATACCCCATCGGTCAGCTGTGAAGTCGCTATTCTGTTCATTGTGTGCTCACCATTGACCCTGTATTGTCCTCATATTAGACTGCCGCTGTTCAGTATAACGGAAAATCGAAGTGAAACTTAAGGCAATCTTTATAATCTTCAACGTTCTCGTTGTACTTTCCTTTTTCTTCGTGTTCTTTATGCCCGCCCTATTCCTGGGGTGGGAGTATACGCGCATTTTCTGGACCAGCAATTGGTACCTGGCGGTAGTCTTTGTGGCGGTG
>CAYQRW010000015.1:0-3185 GCA_964419735.1 uncultured Spirochaeta sp. | reverse complement strand
GAGGCGCGGGACTGGATCCGGTGGAACTACGCCTTTGCGCTGATGCTGCAGCAGAAGCTCGGTGAGGCGCGGGAGATCCTTGAGGATCTTTGCCGCCGCTCCAAGCCGGGGATCATCGCCGCGGTGAGCGCCTACCTCCTCAGCGCGTATGCCTCGGAGTCCCCGGACGCGGTGGAACTGTCCGACCGCACCCGTGAAGCGATTCGCGCCGCCATGAGCCGCAAAGAGTGGAACAAGAACGTTGACAAGGCGCGGGGTGAGCTCCACGTGTTGGTGCTGAGCAAGCTCCTGCAGGATGTGGAAGAGTGGCTGTACGCCGATCAATCCGCCGCCGCTGCGGAGTAGTCAGAAAATCACAGACGTAGAGAATTAGGTAATCAGGTAAACGTTTCAGCGTGGTCATCAGGCACGCAGGGGGTGCAGGTGGATTCCATACCGGTGTTTCATAAGTCCAGCAAATTGACAGATGTCTGCTACGATATTCGAGGTCCCGTACTGCAGGAGGCAACTCGCCTCGAGGAAGAGGGATTTCGGGTAACCAAGCTCAACATCGGAAATCCGGCACCCTTTGGGTTTGATGCCCCGGACGAACTCCTCCACGACGTCATCGTGAATCTGCGCGAGGCGCAGGGCTATGTAGACAGCAAGGGCATCTTTGCCGCCCGGAAGGCGGTGATGCAGCACTACCAGGCGCGCGGTATGCTGGACGTGCAGACCGACGATATTTACATCGGAAACGGGGTGAGCGAACTGATCGTCATGGCGATGCAGGCGCTGCTGAATAACGGCGATGAGGTTCTGATTCCGAGCCCCGACTATCCCCTGTGGACCGCGGCGGTACATCTCGCCGGAGGCAAGCCGGTTCACTACATCTGCGACGAACAGTCCGATTGGAATCCCGACCTCGACGACATTCGGTCCAAGATCAGCGACCGCACCCGAGCGGTGGTAGTGATTAACCCGAACAATCCCACCGGCGCCGTGTATTCCCGGGAGATTATCGAGGCGATCCATGAACTTGCCGTGGAGCACGGACTCCTGGTTCTGGCCGACGAGATCTACGATAAGATCCTCTACGATGAGGCGGAGCACGTCTCCATCGCCACCTACTGCCGGGAGATTCCCTGCGTCACCTTTAACGGGCTGTCCAAAGCGTACCGGGCCGCCGGATTTCGCGCGGGATGGATGGTTCTCAGTGGTCGCCTCTCACAGATAACTGACTACCGCGAAGGGCTGGACATGCTCTCTAACATGCGCCTCTGCGCCAACGCCCCGGCGCAGTTCGCGATTCAGGCGGCCCTCGGCGGATACCAGAGCATTAACGACCTGGTGCTTCCCGGTGGGCGGCTCAAGGAACAGCGGGATATCGCCTGGGAGCTGATCAATGACGTTCCCGGCCTCAGTGCGGTCAAGCCCAAGGGTGCCCTGTACCTCTTTCCCAAGATCGATACCAAGCGCTTCAATATCACCGATGACCAGCGGTTCATTTACGATCTGCTGGTAGAGAAGAAAATTCTGCTGGTGCAGGGAACGGGATTTAACTGGAAGCAACCTGATCACTTTCGCATCGTGTTTCTGCCGGACCGAGAAGAGCTGCGCCGGGCGATGCACGAAATCGGTGACTTCCTGAGCTACTACCGGCAGCGGTAGCATGCTTGCAGCGGCCCCGGAGTGGTCTATATAATTCCCAGCCAACAATGGATATACCAGTCAGAGTACGATACGCCCCGTCCCCGACGGGCATGCAGCACATCGGCGGCGTAAGAACCGCGCTATTTAACTACTTCTTCGCCCGTTCCCAGGGAGGCGCGTTTGTGCTCCGCGTGGAGGACACCGACCAGACGCGCTTTGATCCCCGAGCACTGCAAGACATCTACGACACCTTTGAGTGGTTGGGCATTACCGCCGATGAGAGTCCCGCCGCCGAGGGGGAGTACGGCCCCTACGTGCAGTCACAGCGACTGGAGCTGTACCGGAGTCACGCCGAGCGCCTGGTTGAGGCGGGGCGAGCGTACTGGGACTACACCAGCGCCAAACGTGATCACGAGGTTGAGGTTGCCCACGCTGCTGACGCGCAAGATGCTAATGCGAGAGATGCGGACGCGAAAACTGACGCGGGGGCAGCCCCCGCCGGCTACACCTACGAGGGCCGCGACCTTTCTCCTGAACAGATCGCCGAGTACCAGGCCGCCGGGGTACAACCGGTGTTGCGGCTCTTGGTGCCTGCCGAGGGAAAATCGGAGTTTGAGGACCTGGTGCTGGGCCGGATTAAACGCAAACATAAGGATCTGCCCCCGGACCCGATCCTGGTGAAGTCCGATGGGTTTCCCACATACCACCTGGCAAACGTGATCGATGATCATTTAATGCAAATCACGCACGTCCTGCGGGCGCAGGAGTGGGTGCCTTCCACGCCGTTGCATCTGTTGATTTACGAGGCGTTTGGCTGGGAGCCGCCGCGCTTCGCGCACCTGCCGATGGTCATGGGCAAGGACGGGAGCAAGCTGTCCAAACGCCACGGCGCCACGAGCCTCATCGAGTTCCGTCGGCAGGGATACCTGCCGGAGGCGATCACCAACTATATCAGCATGCTCGGCTGGGCCTATGATGACTCCCGGGAGTTCTTTACCCGGAAGGAGCTGGAAGAGCTCTTTTCCGTGGAGAAGATCAACAAGGCGCCGGCGGTGTTCGACTACAAGAAACTGGACTGGTACAACGGCCACTACATCCGGGAGTGCCCCGACGAGCGCCTGGTGGATCTACTGATGCCCTATATCCAGGAGGCGGGGTGGGCCGCCGGCGCCGATCACGGTTTCGGTGCCGATACGGGCTCCGTAGCCGACAACGGTTCGGCATCCGATAGCGGTGCCGCCCCCGAGGCCGACCGTGCCCGCCTCACGGCGCTGCTGCCCCTCATTAAGGAGCGGCTGAAGACCCTCGCCGACGTGACCGATCTGTTGCGGTTTGTCTACGAGGACGTGAGCGAATGGTCGCTGGATGATCTGATCCCCAAGAAAGCCACCGCCCCGGAGGCGCTGCAGTGGCTGGATGCCGCCACGGAGGTTCTCAAGACGGAGCCCCTGCCGGCCCCCGGAGACGAGGCCGCCGAGGAGGCGCACAATGAGGCGTTACGGCGGGCCGCCGAAGAACAGGGAACAAAGCTGGGAAATCTGATGATGCCGCTC
>CAYQRW010000014.1:0-27011 GCA_964419735.1 uncultured Spirochaeta sp. | reverse complement strand
ACAGTGCGTGGCAGCGCCGAACCGACGGCGCCTTCGAGCACCGCGCCCCGACAGGGATGACAACAGATACTGACATGACTACACGCAGGAGGAGAGTATGAGCAGCAAATTTCGCTTTTCCGTGGGACCGTGGAACGTCCACGATGGAACCGACATGTTTGGGGGTGCCGTTCGTGACACCCTCGACACCCGCGAGACGATCCGGCAGGTGGCGCCCCTCGGCTTCGATGCGATCCAGTTTCACGATGACGACATCGTGCCGCGGATCGAGGAGAAGAGCGCCGCCGAGATCACCCGGGAGACGCGGGAGATGAAGACGTTTCTCGACGATCTCGGCCTCAAGGCGGAGTTCGTCGCGCCCCGCCTGTGGGATCCGCCGCGTTTTCGCAACGGCGCGTTGACCAACCCCGATCCCGCGCTGCGGCAGGCCTCCGTGGACCGATCGGTTCGATGTGTGGAGATGGCCAGCGAGATCGGGTGTGACCTGGTGGGCTTCTGGTTTGCCCGGGAGGGGACCGTCGTCGCCGAGAACAAGGATCCCGTCGCCTCCGTCGGGTACCTCCTGGACGGCCTCAACGCAGTTCTCGAGGCGGACCCGGCGATCCGCATTTTCATCGAGCCCAAGCCCAACGAGCCGATCGATCGCAGCTTTGCGCCGACGATGGGACACGCCATCGCCCTTTCGTCGATGTCCATCTCCCCCGAGCGCGTCGGCGGGCTGGTGGAGTCGGCCCACGCGGTCCTGGCGGGACTCGACCCGGCGCTGGAGATGGCCTTTGCCGCGGCGGCGGGGCGCCTCTTCGGGGTGCACCTCAACGATCAGAACAGCCTGCGCTACGATCAGGACAAGGTGTTCGGCGCGGAAAACCTGCGCCAGGCGTTCAACCAGATCCGGGTGCTCGTGGACAACCAGTTCGGCGCCCGTGGTGAGTACGTCGGACTCGACGTGAAGGCCCTCGGCCCGCAACCGGCATCCAACCGCCTGCAGCACCTCAAAAATAGCCTGCGGATCGTCTCCGTCATGGAGGAGAAGGTGCGTCTGTTTGCCGAGCGCCGCGCCGCCGCCGGAGCGCTCGATATCGAGCAAGAAGAGCTGCTTGTTCTCGAAACGATCCTGGGAGTAGAGCGGTGAGCGCCGCCGTCACCACTATCGCCGCCCGCCTGCACGGCAAAAACGACCTGCGCGTCGAGACGATCGAGCTCCCGCCGATCGCTGAGGACCAGATCCTTACCACCGTCATCTCCGACAGCATCTGCATGTCCACCCACAAGGCGGCGATCCAGGGGAGCGACCACAAGCGCGTCCCCGACGATATCGCCACCAACCCCGTCATGGTCGGCCATGAGCTCTGCGGCGAGATCGTCGAGGTCGGCGCGAAATGGCAGGGGCAGTTTGAGCCGGGACAGCGCTTTATCATCCAGCCGGCGATCAACTACCAGCCCCTCATGGACGGTCACGGTGCGCCGGGGTACACCTATCCCTACACCGGCGGTACCACCACCTCGATGATCCTCCCCAACGAGATCATGGAGCTGGGTTGTCTCCTGCCGTACAGCGGCGACAGCTACTACATGGGCTCCCTGGCGGAACCGGTCTCGACGATCGTCGGCACCTTCCACGCCATGTACCATACCGAGAAGTACGTCTACCAACACCAGATGGACATCAGGGAGGGCGGCACGATGGCGATGCTCGCCGCGGCGGGGCCGATGGGGATGGGGGCGATCGACTACGCGATCCACCGGGACCGGCGACCGCGACTGCTCGTTGTCACCGACATTGACGCCGACCGCCTCGCCCGGGCCGAGCGCCTCCTCACTCCGGCGGACGCCGCGACGTACGGCGTCGAGCTGCATTACGTCAACACCGCCAACGAATCCGATCCCGCCGCCACGATCCGGCGCTTCGCCCCCGACGGCTTCGACGACGTCTTCGTCTTCGCCCCTGTGCCGGCGGTCTTTGATCAGGGGCGGGAGATCCTGGGGTACGACGGCTGTCTCAACTTCTTCGCCGGCCCCTCCCGGAAGGACATCTTCGGCAGCCTCAACCTCTACGACCTGCACTATTCTTCACACCACGTCGTTGGTACCAGCGGCGGAGGAACCGAGGACCTGCGGGAGTCGATCGAGCTCATGGCGGCGGGGCGCATCAACCCCTCCTCGATGATCACCCACATCGGCGGCATCAGCGTCGTCCCCGATACGGTGCTCAACCTGCCGAACATCCCCGGTGGGAAGAAGCTGATCTATACCCATCTCGATATCCCGCTGATCGCCCTTGACGATCTCCATACACGCGCGGCAGGACCGGAGGGGAATCCACTGTACGGCGAGCTTGCCGAGATCGTAGGACGCCACAACGGGCTGTGGAACGCGGAGGCGGAACGACACCTCTTGGCCCACGCGCCCACCGTGGGGACCGCTGCCGCTCCGGCGACCGCTCCGGCAACGATACCGGCGACGACATCCGCGCCGGGGGATCGCTGATGCTGGCGGAGGAACGCCTCGAGGAGATCTTTCGCCGCCTGCGGAACCGGGGCACGCTCGCGGTGGACGATGTGGCGCAGGAGTTCAATGTCTCCCTGGATACGGTGCGGCGGGATTTTAACCGGCTCGCCGGTACTCGGGGAGTTCGGCGCACCCACGGCGGTATCTTCCTGGAAAAGGTGGCCCCCGACAGCACCCTCGCCGAACGGGCGCTCGAGGCCTCCACGGAAAAGCTGGCGATCGCGCGGAGAGCGGCGCAACTCGTGGATGACGGCGAAACGATCGTCGTCGATGCCGGCACTACTACCGGGCTGATGGTCGAGTATATCGAGGCGCGGGACGTTACGCTGATCACCTCGAGCGTCGAGATCGCTTCGCGGGCGCTGCGGCGGCCCAATCTCACCGTGTATATCGCCGGCGGTATGGTCCGGGCCTCCACCGGGAGCGCCGTCGGTGACGATACGTTACGGATGATTCGCTCGCTTCACGCATCCACCGCGTTTATCGGGGCCAACGGGTTTAGTGTGGCGCACGGCCTGATGACGCCCAACTACCATGAGGCGGGGGTCAAACGCGCCATGATCGAGATCAGTAGTCGGCGGGTCTTGCTGGTGGATTCGAGTAAGGCGGAGCGCCGTGCCCTCGCGCGCTTCGGCGACCTGGCGGAGATGGACGTGGTTATCTCCGATGGGGGTCTTGATTCGGACATAGCCGGGGAGCTTGCGGAGGTCGTGGGTGAGGTGCTGGTAGTGGGTGGGGAGAGTGCTCGGCAATGAAAAGCTCCCTGCTGCAGATCGGCGCCGGAAACATTGGACGCGGGTACATGGCGCAGCTCTTCCACGAGGCGGGGTACCGCGTGGTGTTTGCCGATGCGGTAGAGCCGATCGTTGCGTCTCTCAACGCCGCGGGAAGCTATCCGTTGCGCGTTCTGGATGCCTACGCCGGCGCCGCCCGGGAGATAGAGATCGGCCCGGTGCGCGCGGTGATGATTCAGGACCAGGCGGCGTTTACCGAGGAGGTGGTCGCGGCGGAGGTGCTGTCCACCGCCGTCGGTGTGCCAAACCTACCGCGACTCGCCGCGCCGCTCGCGCAGGCGCTGCTGGCGCGCCGCGCGCGAGGTGCTGGGGGGATCGATATCTTCCTCTGCGAGAACACGCTCACCGCGGGACGTGACCTTAAGCACGCGGTACTCGCCGCCGCCGGTGACACCCCTCCGGCGGCGAGGCCGGGTAACAAGGATACGACCCTGGACGAGGCGGTCCGCTGGATCGAGGAGCAGGTTGGGTTCGTGGGAACCTCCGTGGCGCGGATGGTGCCGGTCATCTCTGAGGAACTCCGGGCGGCACGGCCGTTGCTGGTCGTGGCCGACGCGTACCGGCCCTTGCCGTACGACGCGCGCGCCGTTCGCAATCCCCTTCCGGAGCTACCCGAGCTCTCGCCGCGGGACAACTTTCCCGCCGAGGTTGCGCGCAAGCTCTTCTTCTACAACATGTGTCACGCCTCCCTGGCATACCTCGGCGCGGAGCGTTCGTTTACCTGGGTCCACCAGACCCTTGAAGCCCCGGACCTGCGGGAAATTTTCGTCGGAGCTGCCGGTGAGATCTCTCGGGCGCTGGAGGTGGAATACCCCCAAGAGATCACCCGGGAGCAGAACCAAGCGATCCTGGCGGACATCCTCGTGCGCTACGGTAACCCGCTTCTGGAGGACACGATCGTGCGGGTCGGTCGTGACCCCGCGCGCAAGTTGAGTCGGACCGATCGCCTGGTCGGTGCCGCCCTCCTGTGTGAGCGACACGGTATCCAGCCGGCACACATCCTGCGGATCATCGCCGCCGCCTTCCGCTACCAAGATGGGGGCGATGCGCCCAGCCCGGCGGAACGTCTCGCCGAGAAGGGTGCTACCGCAGCGGTTATTGAGGTGTGCGGGCTCGGCCCGGAGGAGCCGCTCCACGGAGCGATCGTGGCGGCGTTGGTGACGACGACGTCTATTCCTTGTCCTTGAGATCAACGGTTGACAGCAGTGCCGAGTGGGTCTAGATTATCAGTATGCAAGCGCTTGCACTGATGAGGCGTAGATTTCCATGAGTCAAATCACCATGAAAGAACTGGCCGCTCTCGCTCATACAAGCCTCTCGACGGTGTCCCGGGCTCTCAACGACAATCCCGCGATCTCCCCCGCGGTGCGCCGTACGGTGCAAGAGCTTGCCCGGGAGCACGGATTTACAGTGAACGCCCGAGGCCGGAGCCTTGCCACCAGTCGCAACGGCACCATCGGAATTATCTTTCCCGAGACTCTGGACAATCCTGACAACTTCTCCTTTGCCGGTATGCTGCTTCGGAGCGTGAGGGCGATTCTGGAAGAGAACGATTTGGATCCGCTGGTCTCCTTCGTGCGCACCGCCCACTCCCACGAGAGCAACATCCACCGTCTCATTCGCCAAGGGAAGGTGGATGGGCTGCTGCTTATCGTCCCGGAGCTTTCCGATGAGGAACAGCACACGCTCCTGAGTGGATCGGTTCCTCACGTGTTTCTGCACTTTCTGCCGGAACCTGCTGAGCGCCATCGCCTCAATCATGTGTACATCGATCACGTCACGGGCGGCAGAATCGCTACGGAGCACTTAATACGTAGCGGATGTCGAAGAATTCTCACCATCACCGAGAGAGAGCGGCAGTTCCAAGAACGAACTCGCGGGTATCGGGAAGCACTTAACGCCGCCGAGTTGCCCGTGCGTGAAGAGTTGATTCACTCGTGTGATGCCGGCTTCGAGGCCGCCCGGCAGGCGATCCTGGACCGGCCGGAGTGGATTGAGCAGATAGACGGAGTCTTTGCTCAGGCTGATATCGCGGCGATGGGGGTTATCGCGGCTCTCAGCGAGTTGGGCGTGCGCGTGCCCGACGACCTTCCGGTGGTCGGTTACGATGATATTCGGATGGCTCGTATCGGGTGCCCCCCGCTCACGACGGTTCATCAGCCCCAGGAGGAGCTGGCGGAAGCCGCCTGTAGTCACCTGGTGGAGCTCCTCAGCGGGCAAACTCCATCTTCGCCGCTTTCGCTTCTGCTGCAACCTTCATTAGTAGTTCGCGATTCAGCCCCACAGGAAAGGAACAACGATTGAGTGTAGTAACACAACATACGGAGGAGTGGTGGAAGGACGCCACGGTCTATCAGATCTACCCGCGCAGTTTTCTTGATGCCGATGGAGACGGTATCGGTGATATTCAGGGTATTCGAAGCAAGCTCGACTATTTGCATCATCTTGGGGTGGACGCGATCTGGCTCACTCCCATCTATGAGTCACCAAACGCCGACTGGGGCTACGACGTGAGCAATTACTACGATATCGACCCCACCTACGGCAGCCTGCAGGAGTTCGACTGCCTCCTGGAAGAACTCCATGCTCGAGACATGCGCTTGATTATGGATTTGGTTGTTAATCATACCTCCACCGAGCATCCCTGGTTTCGCAGTTCTCTCAACGATCCCCAGGGGCCGCACCGCGATTACTATATCTGGAAGCCGGGAACGGCCCAGGCTCCGCCCAACAACTGGGACTCCTTCTTTGGAGGGTCCGCATGGGAGTACCGCAGCGAGCGCGAGGCGTACTACCTGCATCTGTTTGCCGTGGGGCAAGCCGACCTCAATTGGGAGAACCGCGAGGTACGGGAAGATGTCTACCGCATCATCGATTGGTGGTTTGATCGGGGTATCGACGGCTTCAGAATGGATGTGATCAACATGATCAGCAAGGACCAGCGGTTCCCTAATGACACCCAGATCGTGGAACCTCCTGCAACCCGGGGGACTCCCTACTTCGTAAATGGGCCGAAGCTGCACACCTATCTCCGGGAGATGCGCCAACGGGCGTGGGCGCGGCCCGGAATAACGGTCATCGGCGAGACTCCGGGAGCGGGCGTGGAAGATGTGGCTCAGATGGCTGCTCTGGACAGAAGCGAACTGGATATGGCAATCCAGATGGAACTGATGGAGCTCGATCACGGCCCCGGTGGAAAATGGGACATCGTCACGTGGACTCCTCAGCAGTTTTCCGAGATGATCTCCCGCTGGCAGGTAGGCCTCGCAGGGCGCGCGTGGCCGGCGAATTTTCATAGTAACCACGACCAGCCGCGGGCACTTTCCCGGTTTGGTGATGATCGGGAGTACCGATACGAATCAGCCACGATGCTGGCGGTGCTGCTGCTCACCCGCCCGGGAACCCCGTTTATTTACTACGGTGAGGAGATCGGTATGCCCAATGCCGACTACGAAGAACTTGAACACTATCTCGATATCGACTCCCGCAGTTTCTATAGCCTGAGAACCAGCGAGGGCCATGATGCCGAGTCCGTCATGAAGACGATTCGCTATATGAGCCGGGATAACGCCAGAAGCCCGATGCAGTGGACCTCCGGTGAGAACGTCGGGTTTACCGAGGGGACGCCCTGGATTAGACCCGCCCGCAATGGCCAGGATATATCGGTTGAGTCGGAAGAGGGGAAGGAGCGCTCGGTTCTCAAGGCGTACCGTGAACTCCTGCGCCTGCGAAAGTGTGAACCCGCCCTCCGGCGGGGCGCGTTCACTCCTATCGATCTTGGAGACAGCCGGCTCTTCTGCTACCAACTGACGCTGGACCAGCAGACGTTCCTTGTTCTTCTCAACCTGACCCACGAGACGGTGGAACTCTCCGAGACACGGAGGATTGGCGGCTGGGGTGGTGTAGCGGTCTACGGAAACTACGAACACTCCGCGGCGCCACGGAAGATCGCCCCCTATGAAGCAGTGGTAAACCGCCCGCAGGGCGGAAGAGCAGAGGCAGAAGATGCCTCGAAGACATCATAAGGAGGTGTACGTATGAGACGTACTCTAAGAACTGTGCCTTTGGCACTGATGATTCTCGTTCTGGCAACCGTCGGCATATGGGCCAATGGATCTCAGGAGGGATCAGGACAAAGAGAAGGGGCTGCCGCGGCTGCGAATCCAACGGACAACCCCTGGACAAACGGAGAAGACTTGTCCGGCACTACAGTAACCATCTTTGGTGCGTTTGTGGAGCCTGGCTCCGACCTTTTTCGCGAAAGCCTCGATTATTTCGAGGAGCAGACCGGAATCGAGGTGAACTATGAGGGCTCCGGAGACTTCGAGTCTCTCATCTCCGTGCGCGTAGAGGGGGGTGATCCCCCGGACATCGCGGCATTTCCGCAGCCCGGCATCCTGCAGGACTTCGTTAGTCGCGGGGCGGTAGTCGACCTGGACTCATGGTTTGAAGAGGGTGAACTGCAGGAGCGCTACGACGATAGCTGGCTCGAGATCGCCACAATGGACGGAATCATGGCCGGTGTCTGGTATCGCGCCAACGTCAAAAGCCTTGTCTGGTACCCCGTGCCGGAGTTTGAGGAACAGGGCTATGAGGTTCCGGAAACCTGGGACGAGCTAATGGAGCTTACCGAAGAGATCGCAGAGGACGGCAACACGCCTTGGTCGATCGCGATCGAGAGCTCAGGCGCTACCGGTTGGGTAGCAACTGACTGGCTCGAGGACATCATGCTGCGAACGGTTACTCCCGAGAAGTATGATCAATGGGTCCAGGGCGACCTGCCATTTAATTCTCCAGAGGTCCGCCGCGCCATGGATATCATGGGGGAAATCTGGAAAAACGAAGAGTACGTACGAGGCGGGGTGAACTCGATCCTCACCGTTCCTTTTGGTGATGGGGTAAATCCGCTCTTCGATGATCCGCCGCGGGCGTTCTTGCACCGGCAGGCGAGTTTCATCACCGACTTCTTCCCCGACGACGCGGTAGTGGGAGAGGACATCAACTTCTTCTACCTGCCTCCCATCGACGAAGAAGAGGGGAGAGCTGTGCTGGGAGCTGGTGACATCTTCGCGGCTTTTAACGACCGGCCGGAAATTGCAGCAGTGATGCGCTACTTGACTACCGGCCGCTCTATCAAGCCCTGGGTTGAGTCCGGGGGCGTGGTGTCACCGCACAAAGACGCAGAGCTTTCCTGGTACCCCACCGAAGCCAATCGGCGGTACGCGGAGATTCTGCAGAACGCGGATACCTTTCGGTTTGATGCCTCGGATATGATGCCGGGACAGATTGGATCCGGCGCGTTCTGGTCGGAGATGACGAACTGGGTGAACGGAAAAGAAACCGAAGAGGCCCTAGAAGCTATCGATGAGGCCTGGCCCGAGGATTAATCGGGCGTGATTCGATAGAACACGATGGCGCCGAGGCGGCATCCGCCTCGGCGCCGGCTTTACCGGGGCACGGCGGACATGGTGGGCACGGCGGGTACGCACCGGTCCAGCCCATTACACTCCCGTCAGAAGCGGTAGCGTACCCGGGGACCGATCGTGACGTTGGCTTCCAGGGTGTCGCGCCTACTCCAAGCGGAACCGTGCCACCGCCCGCTCTACCGTTTGCACTTCGCTCTGGGTTTCCTGTGTGAGCTCCACCACGTGTTGCACGGACGCGCCGATATCGGTGGTGTCCGTGCTCATGGCGGCAGAGTTCTTCTCGATCGCCTGTGTTGTCTGCACGAGGTTACCCATCTTTTCACGAATCCGAGCGCTTCCGTCACTCATGGAGTGGCCGCCCTGGCGCACTTCTCCAGTAAGCTCCGTAATGAGCTCGAAGGATTCCAGTAGTTGCTGGTTTCCCACCGTTTGCTCATCCATAGCATTCTTAATCGTACTGTTCAGGTGCGATACGGTGTCGATGGCGGTACGGACATCCTCAAACGCGTGACCCGCATCGGTAGTGCGTCGTACGACGGCCTGAATCGATTCTTGCAGGTTCTTGAGGACCCCTGAGATCGACGTCGATTGCGCGGAGCTATTCTCCGCCAGATTCCTGATTTCCTCGGCGACAACCGCAAATCCCCGCCCTGCATCGCCGGCGTGCGCCGCCTCAATTGCGGCGTTCATAGCGAGGAGATTGGTCTGGGCGGCGATATTATTGATGACCTCGTTTGCCTCACCCATGCCCTGAGATTGCTCGGAGATTTCATCCACCATACGACTTACCTCTTCAAGCAGTTCAAACCCGTGGGCCGAGACGGATTCGAGATGGGTCATCTGCTCGGCGCTCTTTTCCAAGGTATGGGTCACCGATGTGACGTTGGCAATCATCTGCTCCAGGGCGGCGGAACTGCTGTCGATAGTGTCGGCCTGCCGCTCGATCGCGTGAGAAAGCGCGCGGATCGACTCGTCGATTTCCGCCACCGTGGCGGAGACGTCCTTAACTTCCGGTGCCTGTGTATCGGTAATCTGCGCACGAACGGACTCGATATTGCGGTTGAGGCTCTGCACCGCTTCGGAGGTCTGCTCCATGTTAGTGGACAGCCCCTGGCTCACCGTAGAGAGGGCGCCCACGCTATCTCGAACTGCGGCAATGATCTCACGCATACTGTGGACGAATCCGTTGAACTCACGGGCCACCTGACCTACCTCATCGGAGCGCGAATCATCAAGAGAGCGCGTGAGATCTCCATCACCCCGGGCGATATCGTTGAGGGCGCTGCGGATGGCGTGCAATGGCCGAATCGAACGCAACGTCCAGAATCCCAGGAGAAACCCTGCGAGCGCGGCGGCTCCGGTGGTGAAGAGCATGAGCTGCGCGAAACTGCGAGCGATATTCCGGGTCTGGTCGGCAATTCGGGTATTCTCTGCTTCCTGGAAATCGATGAACGCGTTAATTGCCGCCAGCCATTCTACGAAGAGGGGTCGGGCGCGCTCCAAGAGTACCGTCCGCGCCGCGTCAAAGCGCTCCATAGTGCTGAGGGATATCACATCTTCCACGACAGGGAGGGTTCGACGCTCAACCTCTTCAATCGTGGCGCGCATCTCCCGTTCCTGGTCCGTGATATCATCGCGTGTTTCAAAGATTTCATTGAGTGGTGTCGCAGATTGACGATAGAACTCTTCCAGCGCTCGAATTTCGGCGAGGGCTTCCTGGCGCAGCTCCGGCCGGTCTTGGGCCAGGACCACATCCCTGATCGCGATGGAACGATCGTGAACGCTGCCGCGAAAGTTAATTGCGTAGCGCTGCTTCACCGCGTTCACATCATTAATCGTAGAGAGGCCAGATCTAATCTGGGACACCCGCACAACGCCCACCACCGCAACACCGATCATAAGAAGGAGCACGGTGGTGAAGCTCAGGATCAGTTTGGCACGAATATTGAGACTTTTTTTCATCGGTTTCATAAATGCCTGGATGATACATGCAGGTAGCGCATTCACGCAACGATTTCTTTTTGGAAAGCTCGCTATTTTTTGAGATTTTCACCCAGATTCTAGCTTCGGCCTCGACTTAGCTACTCCGTCACACCCATGGTGGAATCCCCACGCTCGAAACCGCCTCCGGCGCTGGGAATCTACGGCTGGACAGCCATCCCGAAGGTGGCCCCGACGCGATCAAGAAGTCGCGATGCCGGGAGGTGCGTCACCTCCATCGCCGAAATGCGGAGGACCACATCGCCGAACAGCCGCTCCGGGTCGATTGAGTCCACGCGGAGACGTTTCGATCCGATCGGTACCCCATCCCGAAATCGGGACAGAGTAATTGAAGCGAGCTCCGGTCCCATCGCCCACACGTGGACGGAGTAGCCGGTGATCAGCATGGAGACCAGCTGCGCCAGTTGGTCGATATCGGGCGGAACAGCCAGACTGTGGATGCAGATCGAGCCGCTGTCCTTTTCCGGCCTATGGGAGATCGTGAGACGTTTGATCGATACGTGCCGTACCGGGTCTGGAGGGTCTACGATGAGCTCGCGGATCGTTGAATAGGCGTTTCCAAGATCCGCACGGGTACGTATGCCCCCAACCGCGCACAGCCATTCCATATCCGCCTCCGTGCCTGAAAAATAGTACTATCAGGAAAAAAGGTCCAACTGCTAAGCTATTCCCAGGAGACGCGCAACAGGCGTCCATTAGGGCTTTCATCGGTGAGCAGGTAGAGCCGATCATCCGGGCCCACCCGCACATCGCGTACCCGGGCACCGATCGGAAGGACGCGGTGACTCATGAACGGGTCGTCGGAGGCCACGGTAATGACGTGGAGCGCCTCGCTCTGCAGACCACCGGCATACAGTACGCCGTCCTGGATCGCAAGCCCCGAGGGTGCCATCGTTTCCATCCAGACCAGGGTGGGGTCGGCGTATTCGGGCCGCGTCTGGAAGCGGGACACCGGGGTACCACGGAGGTACTCGCGACTGTGAGACACCTCGGGCCACCCGTAGTTCTCACCGGGGATGAGCCGGTTGAGTTCGTCGCCTCCCCGGGACCCGTGTTCACTCACCCACACTGTACCGTCGGTGGGGTCTACGGCCATGCCCTGAACGTTGCGATGGCCAATCGTATAGAACGCGTCCTCCGCATCCGCCGGAACGCTGCCGTCAGGATTGAGTCGAATCACGCTGCCGAACAACGTGTCTTCTTCCTGAGCCTGCTCTCGCTGCAGGCCTCCGTCAAAGCGGAGCGGGGGATTGCCTCCATCGCCGATCGAAACCAGCAGCGTGCCGTCGGGGAGCCACGCGATGCGCGAGCCGAAGTGCTGCGTGCCGCTCTTGTACGCGTTGACCCCCGCAATCAGCTCCCGATCTACCAGCTGCGGAGCGTTGGGAGAGCTGCGATCCAGGCGAGCCCGGGCCACTTCCGTGCGGTTGGCGTCTCTACTGCCCGCGGCATAGGTCAGGTAGATCCATCCGGAATCCGCATAGTCCGGTGCCACCGAAATATCCAGGAGGCCGGCCTGGCCTCCGGTGAACACCTGCGGTGGATTGCCGACCTCCTGCCGCGTTTCACCGTCGGGTGAGAGGAGCCACAACCGGCCGCCGCGCTCGGTGATCAGCATTGAACGATCGGGTAACCACGCAATGCCCCAGGGATGGTCGAATCCGCCGGCCACCGTCTCTACTGTTGCCGCCGAAATTGTCTCATCCTCCGACCACTGAACGGTAGGGACCTCCGACTCCACGGTGACGCACGCCCCGAGAGTGAGGATGCTCAGCGCCAGAATCAGCCCACCTATTGCCAGTTGCCTGCGCGTACTCATCGGCACAAGATACCGCCGGAATCCCACCCGCGGCCAGTCAGCTACGCTTCCCGGCTCGGCGCCAGTTCGATGTGGCGCAGCCAGCGCCCGCTGCGAAGGATCACAAAGCCCAGCGCCGCGGTGACCACGTTGGAAACAAACATCGCGTACCAGATGCCCGGCGGGCCGTAGGCCAGGTTCCAGGCAAGGTACATCGCCAGCGGGACGCGGATGCCCCACAGACGCAACACGCTTAGGTACATCACCGGGCGCGTGTCGCCGCCTCCCTGAAAGGCGCCGTTAATTACCGTGAACAGGGTAAACGGCACCACTGAGACGGAAACGATCCGGAAGAGGGTCGCTCCATGGGCGATCACCGCCGCGTCATTCACGAAGAATCGCATGACCAGATTGCCGAAGAAGAAGGTGAGGGTCATTGCCGGCACGATGAAGGCCAACATGGAGAGGATGCTCACCCGCAGTGCATGGCGAGCCCCCTCCGGCCGACGAGCTCCCAACTCCTGGCCCACCAGCGCGGCAGTGGCGCGGGAAAGACCGATGGCGGGCATGTTGAACATCCCGATGATCCGATTGCCCACGCCAAAGGCGGCGATCACCGCCACCCCAAACCCATTGACTACGCCTTGCAGCACGGTGAACCCCAGGGCGGCAATCCCCTGACCCGTGGCCAGGGGAAGTCCGATGCCGACGAGTTGCCGCCAGGCGGCGGGATCAGGACGGAGATCGCGCCGGTGAATCGCGAGTCGCTGTCCACCACGAAAGAGAATAATCAGGATCGCCCCGGCGGAGATCCCGCGGCTGATGAGGGTAGCCGTGGCGGCACCGGCAACTCCCATCGCCGGGAACGGGCCGATGCCGAAAATCAACAGCGGATCGAGAACACCGTTCAATGTGACCGTGGCGAGCTGTACCCAGAGCGCGGTAATCGAGTCCCCCACACCCTGCAGTACGCCCTGCAGCACGAAAAAAAAGAACATGAACGGCACCGCGGAGAAGATAATCTGCATATAGATCTCCGTCTCCGCGTAGGCCTCCGGCGGCACTTGAAGCAAGTTGAGCAGCGGACTCACCGCCACCAGACCGATGACGCCGATCGCGATCCCCGTGACGGTGATCAGTCCAACCGTCTGGGAGGCGTAGAAATCGACGCGCCGGCGATCTCCGGCACCGTGAGCCTGGGAGACGAGGGTGGTCCCCGCCTGGGAGAAGCCCATCCCAAAGATGCTTAGGAAGAACACCACGCTAAACGCGATCGACGGCGCCGATACCGCCGCCGCGCTGACGCGACCGAGAAACCACGCATCCACGAGGTTGTAGGTTACCTGCAGCAGGTTGGTAAGCATGATAGGCACGGCCAGGGTGATGAGTCGCGGAAGCATCGGTCTGTGGGGCATGGCGCTATTGTAGGGTGATCGGAAGATCGTGGCCAGCAGTATTCAGAGGCAACCGGGCCGGTGTCGAAATCGGCATGCTATAATCATCGTTCGATGAAGGTTTCCTTGGGCGATCGACTCACCCGGCTTTCCCTCCGGCGCCAGCAGTTGCTCTTTTTCGCGGTTGTCACGGTTTTTGTGATCGTCCTCATCGCAACCAGTGTCGGATTGACTGCTCGATACGCCGAGGTCTTCGGCTCGAATCTCAACCGCTATTTTCATATTCAGGAGCTTCGGAGCGCGCTTTCCCTGGCCCACGATCGGGTGGAGTTGTATTTCCGACACGGCGACGAGACACTCCTGCGGCGGATCGATGATTCCGCCGACCAGATCGAAGCGAGCTATTTGCGGCTGGACGCAATGCCCTTCGTCGATGTTCCCAGTCGGCATGAAATGCAGGCTACCTACTACGGTCTGCTCGCCTACCGCGCGACTGTTGAGCGGGCGATCACCTTGGTGGACGGTCAAGAAGAACTGGCATTTGTTGCGCTTGCCCGGGCGGGCCGTATTCGTGGGTATGTCGACTGGTACCTGGAACGGCTGTTTCAGATTCAGCTCGACTATGGCCGCGCCGGGTACGAAGCGGCTCTGCGCCAGCAGAACGGGATTCGGGTGCTTGGGATTAGCGGAATTCTGTTGGTAGGTGTCGCACTAACGGTGTTTGCCCTCTTGTTTTCGCGGAGCGTGACGCGGCCGCTTGACCGGTTGGTGCGAGAAGCGCACGCCCTTGCCGAAGGTGACTTCGATCGTCCTGCGATGGAGGTGCCGGTGAGCGGCGATCTCCAGGATGTTGCCCGAGCGTTTAACCGCATGATGACCGGAATCCGCGAACTCGTGGCCGGTCTCAAAGATCAGCAACTTCTGCAGCAGCAACTCCATCAGCAGGAACTATCCAACCTCAGTATGGAGCGACTACTCCGGGAGGCTCAGTTAGTTGCCTTACAGAGTCAGATCAATCCGCATTTCCTGTTCAATACCCTCAATAGCGTCGCCCGCACCGCTCGGATCGAGCATGCGGAGCGGAGTGAGCAGTTGATTCGGGGGTTGTCCGCAGTTCTTCGATACATTTTGCGCAACCCCCGCAGAAGTGTTCCGCTTCACGAAGAGATGCACATCGTCGAAGAGTATCTGTCCCTGCAGGCGGTTCGCTTTGGCGAGCGTCTGAGGTACCGCATAGATGTGGCCCCCGGGGCACGCGCGGCTCATATTCCGCCGCTCATCTTACAGCCGCTGGTAGAGAACGCCGTCCTGTACGGCATTGAGCCGATGGAGGAAGGGGGCATGATCACCGTGCACGCCGCACTTTCCCCAGCTGACGGAACCCTGCACATATCTATCGCCGATGACGGGGCGGGGATGGATCGTGCGCTGGTGGAGTACCTCACGGCGCAAGAGGCGGAGACCACTGGAGACACAACCTCCGGAATCGGCGTGTTGAACGTGCGGGCCCGCCTGAAGCTATTCTTTGAGTCCCACCAGCGCTTTGAGATTCTGAGTGCCCCCGGCGACGGCACGCGAATCGAGATTGTCATTCCTTACCGAGTCGAGGCGGAGACCTATGGCATTCAGTGTCCTCATTGCTGATGACGAACCACTGGAGCGGGAGGCGCTGCGAGACATTGTCGATGGTGAACAGAACTCGTCGATAGTCGTATACACCGCTCGTAGTGGGACGGAGGCGCTGAGCATTCTCGAACGGGAGACGATCGATGTGGCGTTTCTCGACATACGCATGCCGGGGCGGTCCGGCCTGGAGGTTGCCGAAGAGCTGCGCCGACGTGACTCGGAGATTGCGATCGTCTTCATTTCCGCCTTTGACTACTTCGAATATGCGCGAAGTGCGCTGCGCTTGCGCGCGGAGGACTACCTCGTGAAGCCGATCGAAGATGAGGTGGTTCGCCGAATTCTTCATCGCCTGTTTTCGCGCTCGCAGGGGGAGCGCGCGGATCGTTTCAGCGAAGTTGCCCGCTTTCTCGAATATGAGTTGCTGGACGACGTCATCAGTGGTGATATCGATCGGGTAGATCTGGCGCCCGCCTTTGAACTGTTAGGCTATGGCGACGTAACCGGCTCTGCGATTCTGGTGCGTCCTGATCTGTCCCAGTACCCCTTCACACTTGAAACCGATGCACAGCGGCGCACGGTGGTACACCGGGCCCTGCGCATCGTGAAGCGCTCCGTTGGGACAGTGACAACCCGGTTCCTGGAACGTATCCATCCGGATATCGGCTACCTTATCGCGCTTTCCTCCGATCGGTCCGGGGCTCCCCTGTTTTCACGCGATACGGTTGAGTCGGCTCGGCACACTGCCATTGAGCAGTTGTCGCTTCCCATAACGGTAAACGCGACTGACGAGTTCGTAGGAGTGGTGCGGATGAGCCACCTGATTCGCGACGCCCGTCGCAAACTCAGTAGCTTTTCAGAACCAGAGAATCGCCCTCATGGACCGCTGGGAGTATCGCCGATTGGTCCGGGAGTAAGTAGAGACGACGCCGTGGCTACCATTGAACGGTACATGCTTAGGGCGCTCGTACGTGCCGACGCTGAGGAAATGCGGAGGGCCAGCGAATCAGTGTGGGAGTTGTTGACCGCAGACGGTACGATCGATGAAGACCTGCCCTCGCTCCGCGACCACCTCACTCGCACGCTGGGGTTCCTCGTACGCTCCGCTCGAAACCGGGGGGTAGCCACGGAGGAGGATCGCTCGCTACTCCTTGCCGCCGATCACGCCACGCGCCAGGAGGTGCGGGTGGCGTTCTTCGCTGAGACGGAGCGGCTGGTCCGCTCGCAGGGGCAGTCGCAGTGGCCGATGGACACCTTCTCCCGCCGGGTGGCCGACTACCTGAACAACAACTACTACCGGGAGGTTGGGCTATCCGACCTGGCTGAGCATCTCGGCATATCCGAGAGCCATTGCAGTCGTGAGGTGAGTAGGCATTTCGGCCGCCCGTTTCGGCGTATGCTCAGGGAGACACGCTTACAGGCGGCGCAGCAGCTCCTGAGTGACCCTACCCGGGCAATCCGCGATGTGGCGGAACGGAGCGGGTTTCGTGACCCGAACTATTTCTCGCGAGTATTTCAGGAATCGTTTGGTATGACCCCCCGTGAGTACCGGGAACTGGTACTGTGAACAGCTAAAGTGCCTCCCCGATGTGCAAAAAAATCCAGAAAATAGCATCAACTTGTAGTGTGCGTTCCGCGAAACCGGTGGACCATGATGTAACAACCGCAAGGAGGTTCGTATGAAAAAGATGGGTTTCATGGTCACCATTATGCTACTCGCAAGTGGTATCGTCTGGGCCAGTGGACAAGCAGAGCCGGCAGAAGAGGCCGCAGCCGACCAGGAGCAGATCGTGTTGCGTCTCGGTGAAACGCACTCCCAAGACTATCCGACGACGCTGGGCGACCAGTATTTCGCAGATCTCGTGGAGGAGCGCACCGATGGTCGCATCAAAATCGAGGTGTTTCATTCGGCGCAGTTGGGTGAAGAGCGGGCCGTCATTGAACAGGTCCAATTTGGAGCGATCGACTTCACGCGGGTCTCGATCAGCCCCTTGGCGGCATTCAGTGCGGGGCTTGATGCGCTGCAGATGCCTTATCTCTACAACAGCACGGAACACATGTGGCGCGTGCTCAAAGGGGACATCGGCGATGAGATGCTCGCGAGTGTCGAGGAAGCGGGATTTGTTGGACTGGCATGGTATGAGTCCGGGGCGCGCTCCTTCTACAACTCGGTACGGCCGGTCGAGAGCGTAGCAGACTTGGAAGGCCTGAAGATTCGCGTTCAGGAAAGCCGCCTCATGGTGGGACTCGTGGAGGCTCTTGGCGCTGTTGCCACTCCGATGCCGTTCGGTGAAGTCTACAGTGGTCTGCAGACCGGCGTTATCGACGGTGCGGAAAACAACTGGCCCAGCTACTATTCCACGAGCCATTACGAAGTGGCCCAATACTACACGCTGGATCGGCACACGCAGGTCCCCGAGATTCTCGTGGCCAGTAAGATCGTCATGGACCGGCTCAGCGCGGAGGACCAGGAGATCATTCGCCAGGCAGCGCGAGACTCGATAGATTTCCAGAGAGAGCGCTGGGCGGAGTTTGTTGCCGAATCGGAAGAGGCGATCCGGGCGGCCGGTAACGAGATCACCGAACTGAGTCCCGATGCGTTGGCCGAGTTTCAGGAGGCGATGCAGCCCTTGTACGACGGGCTGAGTGACGAGGCGATGGCGGTAGTCGAGCGCATTCGTGCGGTAGATTGATCCTTCATGTGAGTCGATACTTGTAGAGGCGACCCGGGACTGACACCGGGCCGTCTTTGTTTCGTGTAGGAGGGGAACGATGAAGGCGATCGGCCGATTGCTCATACGCTTCTTTGACCGCCTGTTTGCGTTGGCGTTGATTCTAGCTCAGATACTCCTTGTGGGAATGGTAGTGCTCATCACTGCCAACGTCGTCATGCGGTATGTGTTTAATTCCGGAATATTCTGGGCCGAAGAGGTCTCCCTGGTGATGGCGGTGTGGTTCAGTTTTATCGCCATGGCGCTGGGCGTGCGGAAGAACCTTCACATCAGTATTCACCTATTTCGTGACCCACCGGTGTGGCTGGATAAGGCGCTGACCATTCTTAAGGGGATTGCGGAACTCCTTGTGGGTTACGTTCTGTTGCGATACGGGGCTATCCTCGTGCAGTTCACCAGTCGATCGATCATGCCGGCCACTGAGTTGCCGTCCTCCGTCCTATACGTGATTCTTCCCTTCGCTGCAGTTCTCATAATCTACGAGGCGGTGACCGACCTCCTCGGACACGACACCGACGCATCCGCCCGAGCAGCTGATCTTGCCGAGGAGCCTATCGATGCCTGATCTTTCGACCGCTTCCACCATACTGTTGTCGACGTTCTTCATCCTGCTGATCCTGCGGGTACCGATCACATTTACCCTTGCGGTCTCATCCATCGTGACTGCCTGGTATCTCGATCTCCCCCTCATGGCGATCACCCAGCGCATGGTCCAGGGGGTTCGATCATTTAGCCTGTTGGCGATTCCCTTCTTTATTCTGGCCGGTGAAATCATGAGCCGAGGCGGCATCTCGCGCCGATTGATCGGATTCTCTAACGTCTTGATCGGCCGAATGAGGGGTGGTCTTGCTCAGGTCAATGTGCTGGCGAGTATGTTCTTTGGGGGGATCTCCGGTTCCGCCGTGGCGGACGTGAGTTCGATCGGAACGATCATGATCCCCGTCATGAAACAGAAAGGGTACGACGCGGATTACTCCACCGCGGTCACGGTAACCAGCGCCTGTCAGGGAATCATTATTCCGCCGAGTCACAACATGATCATCTACTCGCTGGCGGCGGGAGGGGTCTCGGTGGGGCGCCTGTTTCTCGGCGGCTTTGTTCCCGGCGTTACTCTCGGCCTCGCGCTGATGGTGATTAGCTATATCATTGCGGTCAAACGGGACTACCCCAAAGAGCGCAAGTACTCTCTCGGAGAGGGGTTGACCGTAACCAAGGACGCGCTGCTGGGACTGCTCACCGCCGTGATTATTATCGGTGGAGTTATCTCCGGGGTGTTCACGGCTACCGAAAGTGCAGCGATCGCCACCGTGTACGCCTTCTTCATTACCTTTTTCGTGTACCGGGAGATCTCCCTGCGTGCGTTTCCAGCCATTCTATTGAACGCCCTGAAAACACTGGCGATGGTGATGAGCCTCATCGCGGCGGCCAGTGCCTTCGGCTACCTGCTGGCCTTCTTGCAGATTCCAGCGAAAGCGACGGAGCTACTGCTGAGTATCACCTCGAACCGAATCGCGCTGTTGCTTCTGATCAATGTTCTGCTGCTTATCCTGGGAATGATTATGGACATGGCACCGCTGATCCTGATTACCACACCGATACTGTATCCCGTGGTTGTGGGTGCGCTCGGAATGGACCCGGTGCACTTCGGCATCATGCTGATGCTGAACCTGGGAATCGGACTGGCGACTCCGCCGGTAGGGTCGGCGATGTTTGTTGGTTGTGCGGTGGGAAAAATTTCGATCGAGAAGGCCGCTCGGGCGATGGTGCCGTTCTATGTGACGATGATAGTGGTCTTGTTGTTCGTTACCTTCGTCCCACAAATTGTGATGTTCATCCCTAACTTAGTCATGGGGTAAACGACGATGACCTACGGATTCGGAATAGTTGGAACGGGGATGATCGCACGACACCACGCCCGGGCGCTGGCTGCGGTGCCGGAGGCGCATCTTGCGGCGGTGTTTAGTCGTGACCCCGGGCGAGCCGCCGCCTTTGCGGCGGAATACGGGGGGCGGGCGTATAGCGACTACTCGCACTTCTTAGATGACGCCGTGGTTTCGGTCGTTTCCGTGTGCACCCCGTCCGGTGCTCACCTCGAGAGCGCCCTACCGGCAGCTCGGGCCGGGAAGCATCTCATAATTGAAAAGCCGATCGAGATTACTCTCGAACGATGCGACCAAATTATCGACGCCGCTGAGAAACATGGCGTGTACTTGGGCGGCATCTTCCAGTCACGATTCCTGGGCGCGGCTCGTCACGTGCGCGAGGCTCTGGATGCCGGTAGATTTGGTTCGCTCGTGATGGGGAGCGCCCACGTGAAGTGGTACCGCTCCCAGTCCTACTACGACGATGGCGGTTGGAAGGGTACGCGGGCGATGGACGGGGGCGGGGCGCTAATGAACCAGTCGATTCATGCCATCGATGTGCTGCAGTGGTATATGGGGCCGGTGAAAGAGGTGCAGGCCATTACGGCAACGTTGGGCCACACCCGGATTGAGGTGGAAGACACCGCCGTAGCCTCGATTCGGTTCACCAATGGAGCGATAGGTGTAATCGAAGGGTCCACCGCTACCTATCCGGGGTTCCCGAAACGGGTGGAGATATCTGGGATGGAAGGGTCGGCAATCCTTGAAGAGGAGGCGCTCCGGGCGTGGAATTTCGCGCGGGAGACGGACCACGATGCCGAAATTCGCGCCCGCTATAGCAGCTCCGAGATTGCCGGCGGCGCAGCCGATCCCGGTACGATCGGTCTAGAGGGCCACCGACGGCAGTTTCAACAGTTCCTCCACGCCCTGGATGCCGGTAAACCAATCGAGCTTGACGGCAAAGAAGCGCGAAAATCGGTGGCCATCATACGCGCGATCTATGAGAGCGCCGCCTCGGGTCGGATTACGCCCGTAGTAACATAGCCAGAAGATCGTCCACCGGGATGGTGGCGATTGTGGTGGCTTGGTCGCTCACGGCGTAGGGGGCTTCCGGCCCCCAATGGATTAACCGCGCGGTTTACGGACTCCCGAGACTTCCACTGTTGGAAGTCGGTGGTGGTCGCCTCCCACTGGTGTAGTGTTCCTGCATATACCGAACGGTCTCATCGTCGGCGGCCACGAAGACCAGTCCGGTGCTCTTCCATAGGCGCGGATCAGCAGCATCCAGAACCCAATTATCCGCATTGACCGCGAGCGACAACGGCCTGCCGTCCTCAAAAATCGCCCGATGGCCGAGGCGATGGAGAATCGGCAGTGCCCCGGCAAGATCCCAGAGCTTGATCCGGGCCACATAGCAGATGTAACTCCCCCGAATCAGCTTGGCCACCGAGTAGACCGCGCTTCCGTTGGACTGAATCGGGTTGCGACCGCTGAAGTACCCGCTGTGGACCACCTCCTGCGGCAGACTAATCATTCCGCTGCTCCGGTAGGTGCGCGCCTCCTGCGGCAGCGGTGCAAGCTTCTCAAACGCCCAGTACTCGGGATTGCGGGCGCCGCGATGGAACAAGACATCTTCCCCGGAGGTGATAAACATCTCCCCCGTCCGCGGGAGAAAGAGCGCCCCTTCCACCAGGGTGGCCCGCTGCATGAGTCCCAGTGAGATCCCCCAGGTGGGCAGATGGTTGGCGTAGGGAGCGGTGCCGTCGATGGGATCGACGACCCATGTGGTGCCGGCTAAGGCCTCGTCGATTCCCGCCTGGGTCCATCCCTCGGCGCTCTCCTCGCCGATGAGGATCGACCCGTCGCTAACCAGGTGTCCGCGCAGGTACTCCTCCACCGCGTGGTCGGCGGGAGTTACCAGGGAGTAGTCACTCTTATGCTCGGAGGTGGTCGATTCAAAGTAGGAAAGGGCGATGCGACCGGCTTCCATTAGGAGATCGCGGATCTGAGCTACATCCCACACGTTCATTAGCGCATTGTGGAGTGTTCCGCGAGCCTTTGGCAAGGCACGTCTCCAGTGCTACCATACCGGCGTGAATGGTGTGAACGGCGTAGACGGGTACCAGGATATTCATCACAACATGCGGTTTTGGCTCACCACTCTGGCGGACCTCCTCGTGCGGGAGCGAGAGCGAGAGCACGCGCGCCGCGAGATCGCTGATGGGGACGCGCCTGATGGCGCCGGTGCAGCCGACAGCGCCGGCGCGGCGGCAGACGCCCCGGTGGTTATCTTCGATATCGGCGCCAATGACGGTGAGCTCACGCTCCCGCTGGCGGGCCGGCAGTTGGCCGCCGGCCGTGATGCAGCACGCGCCCGTGACCCAGCCGCCGGCGGGGCGGGCAGCGACGGTACAGCCGCCGCCGGCCCGGCGGTTCAGGTGGTGGCGTTTGAACCGCAGCCCGCCGCCCGGGCGCGACTCATGGCGCGGGGAACGGAGCGCAAACTGACGGTGGCGCTCTGGGGTAATGCGGACCTCACGGTAGTCCCGCTGGCCCTGGGTGACCGAGATGAGCTGATCCAGCTCGAAGTGTACAGTGATGATACGTTTTCCTCGCTCCACTCCCGCCCGTCGGATGAGTTGGAACGCTACCGTCTGGAGGTAGTGGAAACGGTACAGACGCGCATGCGCCCCCTGGATGATCTGGTTGGCAATGCCGTGGTGCCCCCGCCGGAGCTGATCAAGATCGATGTGGAGGGGGCGGAGCGGGCAGTGCTGACCGGTGCGGAAGACACGCTCTCCCGCTACCATCCACCGGTGCTCGTAGAGTTCTCATGCCCCAACTGTGCCAACGCCGGGTATGACCGCATGGAGATCATTCATGCGCTCCGCGCTGCCGGATATGACCGGATCGCCGGGTTGTTTCGCAACGAGGATCACGGCCTGTACCCCTCCGAGGCCTTTGACGACTGCCGTATTTGGAACATCCTGGCGGTTAACTCGGCGCACTCGCCGGCGGTCACCGCCACCATGGACCGTTATCATACTCCCTGGAGGAAATCACCATGAATACCAACGCAGCCGAAACGAATATGTATCCCAAGATCAGCATCATTGTGCCCACGTTAAACGAGCGCAAACTCCTGCCGGTACTCATGGAAAGCATTCACCAGCAGGATTTCGACGACTATGAGGTAATTATCGCCGACGCCGGGTCCGACGACGGCACCCGGGAATATGCCGAAGAGCAGGGAGCCCGGGTAGTGCAGGGGGGGATGCCGGCGCGCGGGCGCAACGCCGGAGCCGCCGCCGCGCGTGGGGAGTTTCTCTTCTTTCTAGATTCCGACGTGCGCCTGCCGGAGGGATTTCTCGCCAACGCCTGGGAGGAGATCGAGCGCAAGTTCGTGGACCTCGCCACCTGTGAGGCGCGACCGATCACCGATGTGGCCTTTGACAAGATGCTGTTCAACTTCGCCTCCACCGTGACTCGCCTCACGGTGCGCACCCAGCCGCGGGCTACCGGGTTTTGCATCCTGGTGACCAAGCGCCTCTTCCGCCGGGTGGGGGGCTTTGACGAGTCGATAACACTTGGTGAGGATCACGCCTTCA
Organism: uncultured Spirochaeta sp.; assembly: GCA_964419735.1. Taxonomy (GTDB): domain Bacteria; phylum Spirochaetota; class Spirochaetia; order DSM-27196; family Alkalispirochaetaceae; genus Alkalispirochaeta. Next base: position 3,265 of record CAYQRW010000014.1, on the reverse strand, counting down.
GCAAGGCGGCGGCGGAGTTTCGCCGTCTGGAGTTTCTCACCAGTACCTACGTGGAAGTGAGTGTGCGGCGCCTCGATAAGGAGGGGCGCGTGGGGTACCTGCTCAAGGCGATTCACTCCGACTTGCACCGGCGGCTTATCGGCGAGATCCGCAACAACGCGATCGAATACGACTTTGCCCATTACGACGAGAGTGACCCGGAGCAGCCCAACCAGAACTTCGTGGCGCGGCTGGATAAATGGCTGCTCCAGGCGGATGAAGGGTTGCGAAACCTGGTGGAGGCTACCCGCGACCTTCCGTCTCCGAATGATCCCGACCAGGAGCTGGGGGAGCATCTCCAGGAGCAGTTTGAGCAGCTCCGGCGCGGTCTGCGGAAGCGGCTGCGGCCCCGTCCCCGAAAGAGTCAACCGGATCAGTCGGATCAGTCACCTCCTTCTGGCCGGCCGGGCCAGTCGCATCGGTCGAAGCGTTCGCCCCGGGAAGAGTAAGCGCGTCGGTGGCGCTGATAATATCTTCGATCTGGGAGCGATTGAGATCACTCACGGAGGAGATGCTGGCCATGGCACCGGCGATCGTCTCAATCCCGCCGGCGATGCGCTGCATCGCGTCCCGGGACTGCTGGGAGATATCGTTCACGTTCCGGATCGCCTCCAGCATTTGATCGTTTCCCGATTTCATTTCGCTCGAACCTCCGTGGACCTCGCTGGTCATCTCCCGCATCTGCGAGAGCGCTTCCAGAATCTCGGATCCCCCGGTGCGTTGTTCCGCCATGGCGCTGAAGATCTCCTCAAACACCGTCTGCACCTCGCTGAGAGCGGTCTGAATCTCACTAAAACTGTGACTGCTGGTGCTGCTTCCCTCTACCAGGCGGCCGATCAGCTGTTGCATCGCCTTGATGTCCTGCTTCACCTGGTTGGACTGAGTGCTGGTGGTCTCGGCAAGTTTACGAATCTCATCGGCCACGACGGCGAAACCGCGGCCCGCGTCTCCGGCGTGGGCCGCCTCAATGGCGGCATTCATCGCCAACAGATTTGTCTGTCCCGCAACCCCGGCGATCAGCTGGTTGGCCTCTTGCAAGCTCTTTCCGGCCGTAGACATCTCCGTCACCATCGATTCCTGCTGATCCAGGGAGGCCCGGCCCGCCTCGGCGGCGCCGGTAAGTGACTGCAGTTGTTCCTTGGCTCGGGTGGATACGGTGGAGATGCTCTCGATCGATGAGATCATCTCCTCGATCGAAGCGGAGGACTGCTCGATCACCGCGGACTGCTGCTGCACGCTGCCGTCGAGGGATTCGATGTTGCGCGCCATTTGCTCGATAATCGCGGAGGTCTCCGTAACGTTCGCCACGAGATCGTCGTTTTGACCCCGGGAGGTTTCCACGATCGTGTTAATCTCCTGCACCGCCTGGGCCGTTTCATCGGAACTCTCAGCCAGTTGCTGACCGGTATCGGTGAGGACACTCACCCGTTCCACCACGGTGCCCACCACCAAGCCCAGCTGGTCGATGGCGGTGTTGAGGTTTGTGGCGAGCTCCGAGATTTCGTCTGAGCCGTCGGTTGCCACCGTAGTGGTGAAATCACCGTGGGCCAGCGCGGCACTGCCGTCCATGACGCGGCGCACTCGGGAGACGATACTCCGCGAGTAGAAGAACGCCAGCAGGAACCCTGCAACCAAGCTCGCGATGGTGGCGATCACCAGAGTGAGTACGCCAGTTTGCGCGGTCTGCTCCATAACTTGGCGTTGTTCCACCAGTTGCGCCGCGATAGCCTGTTCCGCCAGCACCGCTGCCTCCATATAGGCGCGGCGGGCGTTGCGAAAGCTACCTTCCATGGCGGTGCTGAAGCGGCCAAACTGCTCCAGAGAGTCCATCTGCTGCTGCGCCAGGGAACGCATCGTCTCCAGATAGCCGCCCATTTGCTCTGCCGGCTGCCGCACCTCGCCGTTAGTGGTGGCCGGCACGGTAAGGCCTAGAATCTCCTGCTCCCCCTGTAGAATCGCGTTCATCGACGCGGCACCGGAATCGAGATACTCCTCCACCCGGGCGATCTCACTCTCTCGCAGTAAGCCCGCTCCGATGCTGGTGAGCGTCAGATTGGCCTGAATCGCGGAGTTCTGGGACTGCTGAATAGCATAGAGATGAGGAGTTGAGACGTTGGCTACCTGCAACGCCGCTCGGTTGAGTTCAGCTATCTGCCACACGCCGATTCCACCGGCGATAAGAATAATCGCCGCCAGACTCTGGAAGGCGATCATCAGTCGTGTACGTAAACGCATGGTTCAAGGACCTCCGCTTGGTGTGTACCCATTAGATCACTGATTTTTTCGGAGATTTTTTGAATGACCACGCAGCAACGGATCGCGTAGTTCGATGAAGAGTTTCACGATACGGCAAACTTAGACTCCTGTCCACCGTGAAACGCGAACTTCCTTGCCTTGCCGGCGTTGGGTGGGTACGCTTCGGCCGTGATTCTTCAACTGTTACACACCGTGGGGTATCTGACGCTCCTTGCCGGAATAGGGTTTGTGGTGTTTCGGCATCCATGGATGCAGCGGCGGGTGTTTCCGGCGTATCTGGTACTGATTTTATCGGTGCTCTTCCCGTTCTACTTTGTGGTGCGCGTGCCCACCGGTTGGGAGAGTGCCGCCGCTCTGGGGTGGCCGTTGCTGGTGACGCTGTTTGTGCTGTGCGTGGTGATGATGGGCTTGCAGGGATGGCTGGGTCAGGTAATCGGCCGTCGCCGGTGGGCTTCGGTCTCACAGCCTACCAGCTATGTACTCATCGCCGCGATTCACAACGCCGGTTTCGTGCCGCTGCCGATCCTGGAACGGCTGGCGCCGGAGGGTGTGCTCCTGGGGATGTTCTTCTATCTCCTGGCGTTCAATCTGACGTTTTGGGCACTAGCCGTGCCTGTCATCAAGACTGGCCATATGGACCTGCGGAGGATTAGCTTCCGCCTGAATCCCCCGTTGGTAGGAATGGGTATCGGGTTCGCGTTGGCGATAACCGGGGCTCATCGACTTGTGCCGGCGCCGGCTCTCGACTGGGGGTTGCGGATCGGTGAGCTCGCGCTGGACGGGGCTCTGGTGGCACTGGGCGGTGCCCTGGCGGGAATTCGCGAACCGATGCGGTTTCGCCGGGAGCACTGGATCTTCGCCGGATGGCGGATGGTGGCATACCCCGCCGCAATGCTCCTGGTTGTGGCGCTCCCGTGGCCCGGCCTCAACGGCCCGCTGGGGTGGGGGCTGCGGATGATGCTGGTGCTGC
>CAYQRW010000013.1:0-28455 GCA_964419735.1 uncultured Spirochaeta sp. | reverse complement strand
ACCGGTGACCTGTTGATTGCGAACCAACCGCTCTACCAACTGAGCTAATTCCCCGGACCTGCGTGGTGCAGCGATCAGAAATTACCCGGCTCACGGGGTTGTGTCAACCCGAGGGTGCGCTCCAATGCGCTGCGGTGCCGGAAGGTAATCGTCAGCACCACCGCCGAGGCGATGGCGATTAGCAGCCAGCCCCACCAGGGGATTACCGCCACTCCTGAACCGACCAGTGAACTCACCAGCATCCCCGGAGTTCGACCCAGGGTGATCAAGAAGAGGAACGCCGGCATCGGCATCGACGATAACCCCGCCACGAAACAGATTACGTCATCCGGGAAGAACGGCATCAAGACCACTACCAGGAGAATGAGGAAGTGACGGTTGGCTACGCCATCGATGTAACGATCGATGTGGCGCGGTTCCACGAACGCCTCTACCACCGGGCGCCCAAAGAAGCGGGCGATGCCGAAGGCGATCAGCGATCCGATGATAAGACCGATGGAGCTCACCAGGAATCCACCCCACAGGCCAAACAGCGCGCCCCCCGCCAGGGCCAGGACGTTGGCGGGAATCGGTGCGATGACGACCTGAGCGATCTGCAAAAAGACGAAGACGATCATGTCATACGGGTCAAACTGTTCCACGAACCGGCGAACTGAATTCCGCGATGAAAACACCTGTGACCAATCCACCTCGCCGGGAGCCATCGCGACGATCTGGGCGGTGAGAAAATAGCTCACGCCAACAAGCACCATGAGAACGCTGAGCCGTATCGCTATCGTCTTGTTCATCAGCGATGCCCAAGGTACTCATCTGCGGTGGGCTGAGCAAGAAGGTTCGCGGCGTGCGCCTCCATCTGAAGTGCCAATCTGAAGTGCCACAGTCGCGCACCACGGTTACGGCTATCACTCTCGTGCCCAGGTTGTCGCCGGCAGATGGGGCGAAAGATCAGGAGTAGTCGCACCATACCCCTTGTGGTACGATACCGGCCATGATCAAAGGTCGGGAGAATCCTCAAGACACGAAGCTCCGGGAAACCCTGGAGCAGGTTCACTATAAAATTGCCGTCATGAGCGGTAAGGGCGGCGTGGGCAAATCGTCAATCAGCGTCAATCTCGCCTGGGCGCTGGCTCTGCAAGATCTCATGGTGGGGCTGATGGACGCCGATATTCACGGCCCCAACGTGCCCAAGATGCTCGGCATCGAGGGTGTCGGGTTTACCGGCGAGCAGGATTCCATCGATCCGGTGGAAGTGCTGCCCAACCTCAAAGTGGCGAGCGTGGGTAATATCGGCTACAACGCGGATCAGGCACTCATCTGGCGCGGCCCGATGAAGATCGGCCTGATCCGGCAGTTTCTTGCGGATGTGGTGTGGGGTCCTCTGGACTACATGATCGTGGACACACCCCCGGGCACCGGCGATGAAGCGCTCACGGTGGGCCAGGAAATGAAGCCCCTCACCGGGATTGTGATCGTCACTACTCCCCAGGATGTGGCTGTCCTCGATTCCCGGAAGAGTGTGAACTTTGCGGAAAAGATGGAAATCCCCGTGATCGGAATCGTGGAGAACATGGCCGACGGTGAGCAGTTCAAGGTGTTTGGGACCGGGGGCGGCGAGAAGGCTGCCGAGGAGCTGGGAGTTCCGTTTCTCGGCAGGGTGGCTCTGGACCCACGGGTCGTGGCTGCCGGCGACAACGGGCGCCCGTATGTAGCGGACTATGGGGATGAAGAGGCGGGACGGCAGCTCTTACAGATTGTGGATAAGATCACCACCTACTGCAAAGGAGTGAGCGGATAACCGTGCGCAAGCGTTACTCCCGATCCGCCGATGGGTCTATCGTCCAAACCGCAGCCGTGTACACCCCCGATGAACACGGCATCAACTCGCAAGACCTCGACCATGATGCGGTGAAGGTGGTGCGGCGTCTGCGTCGCCATGGGTACGATAGCTATATCGTGGGTGGAGCGGTCCGGGATCTACTCCTCGGCAAGAAGCCCAAAGATTTTGATGTTTCCACGGCGGCTACACCCAACCAGATCCGCAAGCTCTTCAGAAACAGCAGAATTATCGGAAAGCGGTTCCGCCTGGCGCATGTGCTCTTCCGCGACAAGGTGATCGAGGTTTCCACATTTCGCAGTGAAGATGCGGAGGGCTTCAAGAACATCTATGGCTCCATCGAGGAAGACGTGTTACGGCGGGACTTCACCGCCAACGCCCTGTTTCTCAATCCGGAAGACAATACGGTAGTTGACTATGTGGGGGGCGTGCGGGATGTGCAGGAGCGGGTGCTCCGTCCGGTGATCCCGTTGCCCCGAATCTTTCGTGAGGACCCCGTTCGCATGATTCGGGCGGTGAAATACGCCGCCAGCGGCGGGATGAAGTTGCCCTGGAAGCTCCGACGACAGGTCAAGAAAGACCACTCGCTGCTTCACGATACTCCATCCTCCCGCATGACCGAAGAGCTGTTCAAGATCCTCAACAGCGGCTACGCGAAAGCGATTGTCACGATGCTGATGGACTTGAACCTCTACGCCGCGGTTCTTCCGGAGCAGGCGCACCTGGCACGGACCAATCGCGCCTATCGAACCGCGCTGGTGGAGCGTCTGGCGTTGTTGGACGAAAAGCGCCACGAACACGGCCCGCTGGAACGGACTGACCTCTTGGTATTTGTGGCGGCGGACTATCTCCTGGAGTACAGCCCCTTCTCCCAGGAACGTCGGATACCGTTCCGGGACGCCTATTACGCGCTCAAGGAGTTTCTCAGCCCGGTGACCCCGGCAAATCGCGAGGTGGAGGGGGCGATTAACGAGATCTTCCGCAACAAAGGACGGCTGCTCCGCGATGAAGCGCCGGAGCACCTGGACCATCGCAGTTCGCGGCGGTCCCGCCCCCGGCGACGGCGCAGGCGCTCGTCTACCTCACCTGCCCCCGGTGGTGGAGAGACGGCGTAGGAGCTCCTCCGCGCGTTCCCGGATATCGGTGGAATCCTCGGGAACGGACTCCAAGTATTCACGGGCATCTTCCCGGCGATCGCGGGCGAGGGCGTTTACCCCCAGCGCGTAGAGCACGGGCGCCGGTGAGTTGGTGCGCTCCAACGCCTGCTCATAGTACTCGCCGGCGGTCTCATAGTTCTCCCGGTCATAATGGATCAATCCCAGATAGTAGAACGGCACCGCATCGTCGCGGCGCAGACGCAGCGCCTCCACCATGGCGCGTTTCGCTCCGGCATGATCGTCTTGGTCGTACCGTTCTACCCCCGTGGCGAGCCACTCCGAGTAGGTGCGGCGGGAAGCGACGTATTCCGTAAACCACTCCTGTAGCTGGCGGGGATCCTCCCACCGGAAGGCGTGCCGGTATACCGCCGCACTGTTCTCCTCCAGGGACGAGTCATGCTGCAGGGCGCTGATGCTGTCCCACAGGAGCCGAGTGATCTCGGGACGGTCATGGTTCTCGAGAAAGCTCACCAGTCCCCACGCCTGCGGGTAGAAGCTTTCCCCCGCGTCCTGAACCTCAGCGGGCGTGAGAAAGAGTAGTTCCTCCCACGGGATCCACCGTCTCGAAGAGGTGCCGGCCACCATCGCCTTCAGCGTATCGAGCCAGGCGAGGTTTTCTTCATACACCGCCCGCTCCCGATCCGCCTCGTATCCGCTCTCGGCGAAGTACACGGCAAAGCCCTCCCGGAGCCACAGGGGAGGATCGGGAATGAAGGCGCGCAGGTACTGGACGAAGCTGTGATGGTTCAGGGCGCGCTGCGGAATGCCGTCGCCGGTATAGCCGACCAGTTCCCGCTGCCGGGCATCGGCGTAGTGGAGATAGACGAAGTCATCTGAGGGCTCCCCAATGAGCGGTTCCAGGTACGCCGCGTAGTTGTCGCGCGAGTCGAACAGGCGCACCGACAGGGGCTGTGCCCCATCCTCCAGGTCAAAGCGAAAGTAGTGGTTGTAGAGTTCCAGCAACGCCTCCAGCCGACGTCCCATCTCCTCGGCGTGGTCGAGGCTCACCGGGGAGCTGACCACGTAGTGGGCGGTGGCGGCGGTATGTTGAGCGTTCTGGGCGGTCAGGGGCACCGTCAGGGACCACAGCAGGACCATGGCGAACGCGCGCCGAGCCCGCCGGTTTCCGGGACTCACCGCTTGCCTCCGTGTTTGGTCTTGCGCTTCGGCTTGCCTTGCTCCATCGCCGGGGCGTTGGTGACGTTGTCGATGACGATATTCAGCTCATCGATAACGATTCCTGCAAATCGCTCCACGTGTTCCACGATGTACTGTTGCAAGCTGTAGATGCTGCCCTTGAGCTCTAAACGATAGGGCACCTGGACGTGTACGTCGATCCGGTAGCCACGATGATCATACTTAATGTTCAATCGGCTGATGATTATGCCTGGGGTAAACTCATCGACACAGTGCATGATCATTTGGGTGAGGGCCGCCTCACTGATCTGTACCGCTCCCTTAGTGCTAAAGGCGGGACGCACCACCGTTTTTTCGTACGTCTTGTCGGCGCGCAACAGCCCCAGGCCCCGCTTCCAGATCACCTTCACCGAGTCGCCCATAATGCGGGGATAGTTCCGTTTCACCTCGATTGAGGGCACGGGAATAACGTGGCGGCCATAGGTGGTGCGGTGGTTGATCGCCGTTTCGATCTCGTCGGCGGTGGCGATCTCTTCGATCATAATGATACGTTTGGGTTCCGGGAGCTGAAGCGCGACACAGATTTTGCGCACCATGCGCTCCGAAGTGCCCAGTACCAGAATACGCTTGAAGCGCGACTTCTCGATGGCGTGCTGCACCTCGCGACGGTGGGCCTTTTCGGTGAACAGCGCCGTCCGCACCGCCGCCAGATAGGCCTGCTCTTTCTTGGCGGATTTCCCGGCGACGATCTTCTGGTTTTCGATGAGTAACCCGTCGTCGATCAGCAGGTCGATTCCGTTCTTCTCCATCACCAGGCGCGCGCGAAAGCTCTTGCCGGACCCGCTTTTTCCTACTAGAGCAAATACTTGGACGCCCCGAAAGCGCCACATGATTCTCGCGAGAAACCGCTTCATAGCTGTATTGTAGCGGTCCGGGGACAGGTGGTACAGGCGATCGCCAGAATCTCCTGCAGGCGCTTCACGATTCCTGAGGCGTCGCCGAAGATCGATCGCACCATGTGATAGTCACCGCTGGGAAGCGGGCCGGTCCACATAGTAGCGGGGTTTTCCAGTGCCAGGACGAGGGCGTGCAGCAGCATACGTTTGCGTTCTCCCAGGCGCGGATCCTGGGGAACCGCCTGTGCCCACGAGGGCCCACCGTATTTCTCATCTCCCACCAAAGGCATACCGGTGGCGGCCAGGTGAGACCGAATTTGGTGTGTGCGGCCCGTGAGCGGAAAGGCGGCCACCAGGGATACGCTCCCGTCACCGGTGGTGGCTACCGGATACACTATCGTCCGGGCGGAGGCGAAGCGCAGGGGTGGGATGCGTCCCTCTGTGGGTTCCACCACGGCGACGCGCCGAGAACGGTCATAGGCCAGGCGTCGGTCGATTTCCGTACTGCGCTTCAGGTGTCCCGCGGTGACCGCCAGGTACATTTTGGTCACGCGGCGGTGGCGCAGCGCCTCGGTGAGCAGTTTTGCCCCCGCATTGGACAGGGAGAAGAGCTGCACGCCGCTGGTGCCGGCGTCCAGACGGTGGACGGGGCCGGGACGAAAGGAAACGCTTTCCTCCCACCAACCCTGGCGCGCGGCAACTCCCCGGACGATTTCGTCCAGCGCCTCCTGACCATGCGCGGGAAGCCCCGGGGGTTTGTTCAAGACGAGCCAATCGTCGGTACGCTCAATAATGGAGACGTTCCAATGGCCGGCGCGCAGTTCATCCCCGTGAAGGTGTGGCGAAAAGCGTGATTCCCGTGGCGCCGGGTCCGGTCGGCGCTGTTCACGACCGGTGGCGGACCAATCGGGAATGGAAATCCGGTCCCCTTGCTGTACGCGGGTTTCTCCGGATGCCTTGCGGTTGTTCAGGCGAACATCGCCCCGGCGGATCGCTCCGGCGATCGCCCCGGGGGGGACCTTGGGAAACCCATTGCGCAGTACTCTATCCAGACGTCGCCCGTCGTCATCTTCCGCCACCTGTAGTTCAGCCATGCCCGCAGTGTAGACCGGGAGCACAGCCTTGACAAAGGGCTTGCGCCCTGATGACACTGCTGAGGTGCAGAGTCAGAGCGCCCAATATCTCTACGAAATGATCTCGAGTCGGCTTTTTCTCTCTGCCTTCTTCAGTTGGTTCTCGGCACAGATTATCAAAATGATTCTGGATCAGGTCCGGGGGCGGTCTCGCAAATCCAAGGATATGGTTACAACCCTGATGTGGAAAACGGGAGGTATGCCTTCCAGCCACTCCTCCCTGGTAACCGGCTTAGCCACCGCGATCGGAGTTGCCTATGGTGTGCGTTCTCCCGTGTTTACGGTGGCGCTGTTCTACGGCGTGCTGGTGATTCGAGATGCCATGGGTGTGCGCCTCTCGGCGGGGCACCAAGCACAAAAGATCAACGAAATGGGGCGTGAGTTGGAATCTCGTTTCGGCATCGAGTTTGAACCGGTGAAAGAGGTGAGTGGGCATACGCCGAGCGAAGTGTTCGTGGGGGTACTCTTGGGCTTTTTTACCGGCTTGGCATTCAGTCTCTTGTAACCTCTGCCGGTGGTATGACGAACTCCTTGTGGTGGCCCATTATTCTGAGCACTTTCCTCGTAATCGCCGGGCTGCTGCTCCTCATCGCTCCTGGCGTCAGTACTGCCGGTGAGGAGGAGCTTCGGCCGTGGCAGACGTTTGATGCGGTGGTGATTCCTGATCTTGAAGATGAAGAGCTCGCGGTTCAGCGCCTGCGGAACGCCGGGGAGACGGTGCTCTACGCCGGTAACGCCTCACTCCTTATTGAGGATTTTGACGGAGGCGCTGAGGTCCCAATCGCCAATCTGTCGCAGCGGCTGGACCCGGACGATCCGCGCCTCGATCCCTTTTCCTCGGCGCTTATCACGCTCTTCCGCGGGGGGGGGGCCGGTGACCCAGTGGCGATTATCTATCTGGACCGCAGTGGTTCCCTGGTGAGCCGCTGGATGGAACTGGAACGACACCTGGCGGGAGTTGATTTCTACCTATTGGGATGGCAGCCGGTGCTCCCGGTAGCCGCAGGGACGGTTGTATTCCTCAGTCTGCTTCCCGTGGTGTTCGCGCTTCGTCGCCGGCGGAGTAGCGCTGTAGCGATCCTCCTGGTGGTCACGATCTATACGGTACGAGCAGGCCCGAATAGCGTGATTCCCGCAATACTCGCCGGGCTGGCGTGGGCGTACTGGAACGCGCAGAGCTACGAGCTGGAGCGGGAATGGCTCAATTACGGCCGGATCGTCCGCCTGGAACAGGAGCATGTACCGGCATTGATCTTGCTCGTGGCGGCATGCACGGCCATGGTGGCTACCGCTCCCACTCCCTCATCGGGAGGAGGGGTTATGGCGGCGCTGGTGGGAATTTGGAGCGTGGGAGTCGCCGCCCATCGGTGGCGGGTACGGCGGTCTGAGCATCCGCTATTTGCTCCCCGCCGTATCCTCCGCGCCCGGGTCACTTTTCCTGGCCTCCTGCCGGCCCTCTCGATCGGCGTGGCCGGTTCGGCGGCGTTGTTAACGATAGGAACGATCCTCGGAGGACCGGTGGGGGAACTCAGCACACCGGTACCGGAGCACTTGGCGGTGGGACAGCCGTCCGGTGAGCGCGCCGAGCATCACGAGGAAGCGGATGAAGACCTGGAACGCATCGTGGAGGGCATGCGCGCCCTCTCCCCCGTGGATGAGCCGCTGTCAACGGCAGGGTACCTGGCGCATCGCTGGTACCAGGAAACACTGATATACGGCGGGCGCTACGAAGTACCTGGTCTGAATCAGGTGTTAGAGCTTCAGCGGCTGCGTCGTGGTCCCACCGGTCTCGAGGCGTATCAGTCGGAAGTGGGGCGCTTCAACCAGGAGTGGATTTCACGCCAGTTCTCCACGCCGCCGGGTTCGGCGTATCGCCTGTTCATCGAGGAGCGAGGGGCGTTTCGCATCAGGTTTCAGCCGCTGCGTTTCGCGGTGGTTGATATGCTCACCTATGGACGACGGGTCGGGCTGTTGCTGATACCGTTTATCGCGTTGGCAGTGGGTATCCGCTTGCCCTACCGAGGGCTCCTTGGTACGGTTGGTACTGTTTCGAGGAGTGAACGACAATAACTATGATATCAATTTCATCAGGGGGCGTTACTCCCTTACCTACAGAGAAGCCCCTTGAACCGGGTTTTTGGAATGCAGCGGTTCCCACGATGTGCGTGGTTCCCCTTCAACAGCACGCCGGAAGCCGTCTCCGGAGCCTGGTGCAGCAGGGAGAGCTGGTGCGCGAGGGGATGGTTATCGCCGAGAGTGGTAAACGCCTGGCGGTACCGCTGCATGCGCCCATCCCGGGACGCGTCACCACGGTGGGGACCACAACCCTCCTGGACGGAACGACCTCCTCCGCGTTGGCGATCCAACTGGATGGTGAGTTTGATCGTCTCGGCAAGACGCTCGAGCCGCATCCCTGGGAAGACCTTCCGGCAGAGGATCTCCTGGAGCTTGTGCGCTCCGCGGGTATCGTGAACGGGCCCCGCTCATGGGTACCGACGCACGCCTATCTGCGCCGACGGCCCGCCGGGCCACCCCCGTCGGTGATTCTGGACGTGGCGGAGACGGAACCGTATCTCAGCGCTGGAGCGGAAATCGCCGCCGAACGCGCCCAGGAGGTTATGGAGGGATTGGCGATCGCCGCCCGCATCCTGGGAACCGACCGGATGCACGTGGTGGTCGCGGCGGGGTTCTCCCGCGCGTTCAAGGCACTGCGGGCAGTCAAGGGTGCGTCGATCCGGATGCACCGGGTTCCTCACCGCTATCCCGCCAATACAGAGTACCAATTGCGTCGGGTGACCGGCCTCAAGTCCGGGCGGGATGATGATACGGAAGCGGTGGTACTGTCCCCGGCGACTCTGGCGGCAATTCGGGATGCCGTTCTGTACCGAAAACCACAAATTGATCAGATTATCGCCGTGGGCGGCGGTGCGGTCGCACGGCCCGCGCACATTCGGGTTCGGCTCGGCACCTCGATTGCTGAGGTGCTGCAGGAGTGCGGGGGACTCACCGAAGAACCGGACCGAATTGTCGCTGGAGGAATTCTCACCGGCAACCGCGTGTCCAACGTGAACGCTCCGATCACCAAGAACACCACGGCGATTATCGCCCTTACCGCCCGCGAAGTCCGGAGCGGTGCCGAGGAGCCCTGCATCGGGTGTGGTGGGTGTGTCCGGGCATGTCCGGTAGCGATCAATCCCGCTCTCCTGAATGATCTGGTCCGGGACGGTGCGGACGAACACTTGGTCGGGGCTGGGGTCTTCGACTGTACTGAGTGCGGCCTCTGCGCGCACGTGTGTCCCTCGCGGATACCGCTGGTAGAACGCATTCGAACCGGAAAAGCGCGCGCCGGAGGCGGGTCGTGAGCGCCGTTGCAGATCTGCGTGTACCCCACAACTTCCGGATGCTCACCGTTCGGGGTATTTACCTACGGCTGTCCGTGGCGACCGCGATTCTGTTGGCGGCCGCGCTGGTGCGCAGTGGATCCGCGGTACTGGTAACTGCCGTGGCCGCGGTGGGGGGAGGCGTTCTTGCGGAACTCTTGGTGGGGCTCACCGGTGATACATCGGTGCGGCGCAGCGGTATTGGCAATGGACGGGTACTGTACTACGGCTTCCTGGTCACCGCGTTGGCGCCTCTTGGAATTTCCCCACTGGTGGCTGCGGCGGCCACCGCGGCAGCCGTCCTGATCGGACTGTGGCTTCCCGGGGGGCCGGGAACGTATTGGATGCACCCGGCCTTGGTAGGATTGATGCTTGTCCCTGGACTCTCCGTAGTACCGGGAGATTCCGGCGGCGGGCTGGATGGGATCGCCGCGATCGTAGAGTCTTCTCAGGTGTACCGCTTTTTCGACCAGTACATGTTTGATCCCCTGGCGCTGTCGGTCACCCCGGAGTGGGTGGCGGCGCTTTCCGGACTGGGAGCCACTCCGTCCACCTCCGCCACGGCGGGCCTTCTTGTTCCCTTACTTCTGGCGGTAATGATCATTATCGGTGAGGATGTGGTTCCCTCCATGCTTCCGGTGGTGTACATATCCACCTTCGCCGTGGGAGTGACGCTTCTCGGTGGAGAAGCGCTCACCGCGGTGATCACCGGCAACGCGCCGATAGTCGCGGTGCTGGCGCTCTCGGACCCCGGGGTGAGACCGCTTCACCGCGGGAGTATCGTGCTGTTCGCTGGGGCCGCCGGTATCCTGACGGCAGTGTTCACCGTCTATGGAGGTACCGATCTTCCGGCGGTGGCGGGGCTGGTGGTAGCCGGGGCGTTCCGCCCGCTGCTTGATTACCTGTGGCAGCTCCGCCGGAGGCGCGAGCGATGAATGTGATGTTGCAGCGAGGGGCGAAGGTTGTGCTGTTTCCGATCGCCGCGGTGGTGCTGGCCTTGTTGGCGGAGTTCCTCTTTTCCCTGGGAATGGCGCCGGTCGACGATCTTCCCGATGCGGACTTAGTTGCCGCGGATCTGGGGACGGTGATGGCACCGATCGATTCGGAGGAGCTCGGCGCTCTCCACGAGCTCGGCGATCCTCCGGAGTTCGGCGCTCCGGCGATTCGGACCGTGCGGCCGGTGCAACGCGATGGGGCTACTACCGCCGTGGTCGTAGTGGCATCAGCTCCGGGATACCGGTCCCGCATCGACGTGGCGGTAACCGTTGAGTCCGACGGAACCGTACGTGCCACGCATGTCGGGGCCCAAGATGAATCGTCCTACGCCCGGAGAGCGGTGGAGAACTCCGGTGCCGATGCACTGAGCGGAGCAACCCTTACCGAAAGGGGTATCCGTTCGGCAACTGAAGCCGCAGTAGATGCGGCGCAAGACTACTTTGAGGAGCAGCGGTGACACATTTTGCTCGACACATGACGACCCGCAACCCGGTCTGGATGGTTCCGCTGGCGCTGCCGTTTGTCCTGTACGCCAGTCAGTCTTACGATGTGGCAGTTCTCTTCTCCATCGCGGTGGTGGTTATCGTTCCCACCGTTCACGCGATCTCGTTTTTCGCGGAACGGTGGCTCCCGCGGCACCTCCGTATTCTACCCGTGCTGCTTACCGCGGCCGTTACCGTGACGGTGGCGGAGATTCTCCTGACGCGGTTGGGACAGGCGGCGTCGGGGCGCACCGGTTATATGGTGCAGGCGCTGGCTGTGGCGGGAATTACGGTGTGGCCGGCGTTCTCCAGTCCTCCGGGGGAGTCATTCCGCCATCGGCTGGGCGTTGCCGGCGGACTGGCGGCGGGATTCGTGCTAGGCTTTGCGCCGCTGGCGGCGGTGCGGATCGTTCTCTCGCGGGCAGGCTACATATACGCCGACTCCGTGGCGGTGGGATTTCTGCTCCTGGCGTTGGGCAGGATGGGCATCTCCGTGTATCGGCGCTACGCCGCCAAACCGTCGGGAAGCGGTGAACCGGTATGAGTACGATCGCGTTAGTCATGACCGTGGCGTTGGCCCAGAACGTTGTTCTCGTCCACTATCTCGGGATCTATCCTTTGGCCGCGGTGGTTCGCAGCCCGCGACGGGCGTTCTTCATGTCGTTAGCCACGACCGCGGCGCTGGTGTGGGTTGGGCTGGTGCACTGGGCGTTCTACCGCTACGTACTGCTTCCCCTGGATGTCACCATTCTATCAACTATATCCCTGGCGACGGTGATCGCGCTGACTTTGGTGTTGGTCTTGCGGATCGGCAGCTACCTGTTTCCGTTTTATCGGCGACAGTTACGGCAGGGCGCTCCGGCGGCGCTGGTGAATGTGACCGTCTTCGTTGTGGTGATGGCGTTGGTAGAGAATGTGTCTAGCCTCCCTCATGTCCTGGCAGGGGCGGTAGCCGCGGGCGTGGGCATGATGCTGGCGCTGGTGCCCATCGCCGCAGTGCGACTGGAGTTACGGCACCGGAAGGTACCCTGGATCCTCCAGGGGGATGTGGTGGTCTACCTGGCGGTGGCGATGATGGCCTTGGCGATCCAGCAGATCGACGGTCTGCTGCACCAGTTCTTCATCCCGCTGTATTGATCATCACGTGCCGGCGGCGGAGCGCGTTTTGAACTCCGATGTGGTATGAAACTCCACTTTGGGGTAGTCCCGCTCGTTGGCGGCAAGGACCCACGGCGACTCCGCCAGATAGACCGGCTTGTCATCCTTGTCCCACACGATATTGCGTGACCGAAACCGCATAAACTCGTCCAGAGCTTTTGCATCTTCCGAGGTGATCCAGCGCGCCTCCACGTAGGGAAGCCCCTGCATCTGGGCGGCGGCGCCGTACTCATGCTCCAGGCGGTAGCCGATCACATCGAACTGCAGCTCCCCTACGGTACCCACGATGAGTCGGTTACCCTGCCGGAAGAGCTGTGCCACGCCTTCCTCGGTGAGCTGGCTGAGCCCCTTATGAAACTGTTTACTCCGCATGGGATCACCGTTGATCATCTCCCGGAAGATCGCCGGCGAGAAGGAGGGGATACCGCGGAACTCGAGCGCTTCGCCTTCAGTGAGGGTGTCGCCGATCTTCAAATCCCCACGATCGTAAAGACCGACCACGTCTCCGGGATACGCGAAGTCCACCGTGGACTTGCGTTCCGCCATGAAGCTGTAAGGATTGGTAAAGCGCATCTGCTTGCCGTGGCGCACATGTAGAAACTGCTTGGAGCGTTCAAACGTGCCGGAGCACACCCGCAGAAACGCCAGGCGATCGCGGTGCCGCGGGTCGAGATTGGCGTGAATCTTAAAAACGAATCCGCTGAAGCGCTCCTCGTCGGGAGATACGTCTCGGGTGCTGGTGGCGCGGGGCACGGGACGGGGAGCGATCGTAATGAACGTCTCCAGCAATTCACGAACGCCGAAGTTGTTCAGGGCGCTGCCGAAGAACACCGGCGCCAACTCTCCCGACTGGTACGCATCCCCGGAGAACGGCTCATAGACGCCCTCCACCAGCTCCACGTCATCCCGTAACCGTCCAGCGTCGGTCCCCAGCCGGCGGTCCAATTCGTCGTCGGCGAGATCCGTGATGTGCAGCCGATCCTCCTCCACCACCGTCTTTCCCGCCCGGAAAAGATAGATATCGTTTTCGTGGAGGTTATACACCCCCTTGAACTGCTGCCCCATGCCGATGGGCCACGTCATGGGCCGCACCTTGATGTCCAGTTTCTCCTCGATCTCATCCATGAGCTCCACCGGTGCGCGGCCCTCCCGGTCGAGCTTGTTCACGAAGATAATGACCGGGGTGGCGCGCATGCGGCAGACCTGCATCAGCCGTTCCGTCTGCTCCTCCACACCCTTTACGCTGTCCACCACCAGAATCACGCTGTCCACGGCGGTGAGCGTGCGGTAGGTATCCTCGGCGAAGTCTTTGTGTCCCGGGGTGTCGAGGATATTGATTAGGTTGTTCTGGTACTCGAAACTCATCACCGCCGTGGCCACGGAAATACCGCGCTGCTTCTCGATTTCCATGAAGTCCGAGGTGGCGGTCTTCTTGATCTTGTTGGACTTAACCGCGCCGGCGGTGCGAATTCCCCCACCAAAGAGTAGGAGCTTCTCGGTGAGCGTCGTCTTCCCCGCGTCGGGGTGACTGATAATGGCGAACGTCCGTCGCCGTTGGATTTCTTCTTCTCGTGTCATGTTTCACCCGTATCCTACCGGAATACGAGCACTATGTGTATCGCCGGGGGCCACGGCCCCGGCTTGAGTACGCCGGGGGCAGGTCCGCGGGGACTACCGCCGCCGTGGGGGTGGTGAGAGCCGGCCCCGGCTTGAGTACGCCGGGGGCTACGCCAGCTGTGAGAGCTCCTCCCAGCGGTCGTAGGCCTCGCTCAATGCCTGATCCAGCTCGCCCAGGCGCGTGGTGAGGGCGCTGGTGCGGGATCCGTCGTCCGACTGGTACAGCGCCGGATCGGAGAGTTCCTCATTGACGCGGACCTGCTCCGCCTCCAACTCCTCGATGCGGTCCGGCAGCGCATCAAGCTCCTGCTGCTCGCGGTAGGAGAGACGCCGCTCCCGGTTGCGGGGGCGAGGCTGGGAGACCGGTTCCTTCGGGGGTGCTGGTGCGCTCGCCGGTTCCGCGGCCTGCCGCTCATGATACCGGCGACTCCAGTCGGAGTAGCCCCCGGCGTGCTCCTCCACCGTGCCGCCACCGGTGAGCACCAGACAATCGGTGACCACGTTGTCGAGAAAATCTCGGTCATGACTCACCAGGAGGATCGTTCCCGGATAGTCCGCCAGGAGCTCCTCCAGCAGTTCCAGCGTCTCTTGATCCAGGTCGTTGGTGGGCTCATCCAGCACCAGGACGTTGGAACGGCGGGCGAAGAGCCGCGCCAAGATCACCCGATTTCGCTCGCCCCCGGAGAGCGTCCGCACCGGTCGATTGCGATCGTCCGGGTCAAACAGAAAGTCCTGCATATACGCCAGCACGTGGCGCCTCCGGCCATCCACCTCCACCGTATCGTATCCCTGCCCAAAGGCGTCGTAGAGCGTCTCTTCCGGATCGAGCTGACCCCGGAGCTGGTCGAAGTACTCCACCTGAAGCCCCTCACCGTGGCGGACGGTTCCTGCCTGCGGGGTGAGCTCGCCCAACAGTAGCCGCAGGAGCGTTGTCTTGCCGGAGCCGTTGGGTCCCACGATGCCCACGCGGTCACCTTTGAGGATCGTGGTCTCCAGCCCCCGCACCAGGGGAGTGTCATCCCAGGAGAAGTGTACGTTGTTGGTTTTGATCACCAGGTCTCCGGAGCGCTCCGCGGAGGCGATCGCCATGCGCGCGGTGCCCTGCGCCGTTCTGCGGGCGCGATACTGGGCGCGCATCTCCTGCAGCGCCCGGACGCGGCCCTCATTGCGCGTGCGCCGCGCCTTGACGCCACGCCGGAGCCACGCTTCCTCCTCGGCCAACTTCTTATCAAACTCCGCCTCCTGCCGCGCCTCAGCCTGCAACGCCTCATCCCGCCGCATCACGAAGGTGTCGTAGTCTCCGGGAAAGCTGTACAGGCGGCCGCGGTCCAAGGCGACCACCCGCGTGGCCACGCGGCGGGAGAAGGCGCGGTCGTGGCTTACAAAGACCACCGCCCGCTGCCGGGAGCGCGTCTCCGCGAGCAGGGTACGTTCCAGCCATTCGATGGAGTCGATATCCAGGTGGTTGGTGGGTTCGTCCAGGAGCAGCACGTTCCAGTCGGCGGCCAGGGCCGCCGCGAGCAGAACGCGCCGCCGCTCCCCTCCCGACATTTCCGGAAGGGCCGCCTCCGGGTCGATTCCCAGGCGCGTGAGATACTGCTCCACCTGGAGTAACCGGTCGGGGCCGTCCCCCGCGCGGTGTACCGCCTCCTCGCGAGCAGTTCCGGTGAGCTCACCGCGCGCCTCCTGGAGTAACACGCTCAGGCGGGCGCCCTTTTCGATCGCCACCGTACCGCTGTCGGTGGGGACCTCGCCGGAGAATACGTTCAGGAGGGTCGATTTGCCGGTACCGTTGCGTCCCACCAGACAGACCCGCTCGCCGGCCTCCACGGTGAGTCCCACGGTTTCAAAGAGAGGAACGCCGCCGAAGCCGACGGTGATGTTATGTGCATTGAGCAGCGCCACGGGAGCAACCTACCGCACCTACCCCGCGATCTACAAGCGGCTTACGAGCGGGCGGAGGTGGCGTGGCGTCCCGTCTCGTGAGAGTCGGTGTAAAACGCGCTTGCCGCGGCGTGGTCCGATCCCATCGTATAGCCCGCCCGAAACGCCTGGAGTACCGTCTCGTCGGTGCCGAAGCGCGCCTGCACCGCGGCTTCCAACGCCGCCACGGAGACTACTCCGGTAATCGCCACCAGAACGCCTAACATACAGATGTTGGCGTTGCGATCCGACCCGGTCAGCTCCCTCGTGGTGGCGGCACAGGGCACCGCGTACTGCCGAGAGTCGATGCGACCGGTGACGGGGGCCTCGTCGCGGTCGGTGATGAGCAGCCCTCCCGGACGGATGGCAGAGGTGTAGGCGCGCAACGCTTTGCGGTGGAGGCACACCAGCACGTGTGCCTGATCCACCTTGGGATAGATCACTTCACTGCTGGAAATGGTTACGTCCGCCCGGCTTAGCCCCCCGCGCATCTCGGCGCCGTAACTCTGGCTCTGCACGGCGTGGCGCCCCTCGTGGATGACCGCCGCCTCCGCCAGGGCAATGCCGGCGCTAATAACGCCCTGTCCGCCAACTCCCGAAAAGACCAGTTTCCAGCTCATGTTTCCACTCCCGTGGACGTTGCCGCCTGCGCCCGTTGCATCACCTGCTCGTACTGGTCACAGTACTCCGGGCGCTCTTCATCTACGAAGACTCCCCGAGACACCAGCTCTCCGTTCTGAGCAAGCGCCGTGGACCCGACCTTGGCGGTGTGCTCCTTGAACTGGGTCATCATCGTCACCGCGTCGGGTTGATCGTTGCGACGCCCGAAATGGGTGGGGCACTGAGAGAGCACCTCTACCACGGAGAATCCCCGGTGGCGGATCGCCTTGGTGAGCAGTTGTTCCAACTCATGCACGTGGTAGGTAGTGGTCCGCGCAACAAAGGTGGCGCCGGCGGCGGTAGCCAGTTGCACCGCGTCGAAGGGGCGATCGATCGAGGCGTACGGGGCGGTTGTGGCCGCGATCCCGCATCCCGAGGTGGGCGAGAACTGGCCCCCGGTCATGCCATAGATCCGGTTGTTCAGGATAATGACGGTAATATCGATGTTGCGACGGGCGGCGTGGATGAAGTGATTCCCGCCGATCGCCAAGGCATCGCCGTCCCCCATGGGGACGATGGTGGTCAGATCGGGGCGGCTCAGTTTCACTCCCGTAGCGAACGCCAGCGCGCGACCGTGGAGCGTATGCAGCGTATGGAAGTCCAGATACCCCGCCATCCGGGCGCTGCACCCGATCCCGGAGACCATAACGATATCGCTCTTGGCGAGGCCTAAGGCATCAACCGAGCGCACCAGACCGTTCAGCACGGTGCCGTGCCCGCATCCGGGGCACCAGATGTGCGGCATGAATCGGCTGCGCAGATAATACTCTACTGAGTTCATTCGCCCTGTCCTTCCACGATCCGCAGCACGCGGCGGATATCCCGGGGAGTGATAAAGCGCCCGTCCACCCGGTTGGACAGAAACACCCGTTCCGGGGCATCCACCGCGGACTTCACCTGCCTTAAGACCTGTCCCATGTTCATCTCCACCACTACCACCGCCCGGGCACTGCGACAGGCGCGCCGAATCATGCCGGTGGGAAAGGGCCACAACGTTTCCAGCTCGAGGAGTCCCAGGGGTTGGCCGTTGAGCCGCGCCTCATGGACCACCTGTCGGGCGGACCGCGCCGGTGACCCGTAGGAAACCAGGACGATCTCCGCATCATCCATTCCGTACTGCCGCACCGAGGAGAGCTCGTCGGCGCGGAGCTCCAGCTTATCGTGGAGATGGTGGGCGAGGTCATCGACGATCGCCGGGTCGGTAGAGGGGAAGCCCCACATGTCGTGGTATAGGCCGGTCACGTTGTAGCGGTGCACGCTTCCGAAATCGGACATCGGCAGGCGGCCATCCTCCCGGGTGAGGTAGGGGTGGTAGTCCACACCATCCGGGACGGAGGTACGCAGCCGATCCACCGTGGGGAGCTCCCCCGAATCGGGAATTACCAATCGCTCCCGCATGTGCCCCAGCATCTCATCAAAGAGTACCACCACCGGCGTGCGGTACGTTTCCGCCAGGTTGAAGGCGCGTACGGTGGCTTCAAACAGGTGCTGGTGGGTGGAGGCGGTGAGGGCGACAATTGAATGGTCACCGTGCGTGCCCCAGCGAACTTGGTTGATGTCTCCCTGGCTTCCCTGGGTGGGAAGGCCGGTACTGGGTCCCCCGCGCATCACGTCCACCAGGACACAGGGAATTTCCGCCATGATCGCGAACCCCAGGGCCTCCTGCATGAGCGAGAACCCTGGGCCGCTGGTGGCGGTCATCACCTTGTTGCCGGTGAGCGACGCCCCGATGATCGCCGCCATGGAGGATATCTCATCTTCCATTTGAATAAACTTGCCGCCGCGGGCGGGCAGCGCACGACTCAGGTACTCGGCGATCTCCGAGGAGGGAGTGATCGGGTAGCCGGCAAAGAAGTTCAGGCCCGCGTAGAGGGCCCCCTCGGCGCACGCCTGGTTTCCCTGGACGAAAACCGTGCGCTGCTCCTCGGCGGTGGCGCGGGTCATCTTGAGCTCCCAGTTTCGACCGCGGATGAACCCGGGGTGGCGTCACTGAAGACCAGGCGAATCGCCAGGTCCGGACACATGCGCTCACACAGCTCACAACCGATACACGCCGAGAGATGTGCCACCGTGACCGCGCCCTCGAGATCAGTCTCAAACACATCCTTCGGGCAAAACGCCGAGCAGATACCACACCGCTTACACCACGCCTGGTTGATCGTAATCTCTTTGATCGTTTTCATATGGGGGACCTAATCTCATTTAAACATGGCCCGTATGAGAGCGCAACCGCGGGTTGCCTCCCAGCGGTGCCGAGCGGTGGCGCCATTCCTCCGCTCAGGGCTTGCGATGCCCATCTCAGGAGGTTAGACTTCGGACAGCACATGAGTTCGATCCATCTGGTCCTCGGATCGTACAATAGTCAGGCCCTTGATCTCCTGGATACCGATAGAGACGCGCTCTACGAGTATTCCTATAAGCCGTTTCTGAAACTATTGTACAACCATGAGACCACCCCCTTCACCATGTATTACTCAGGACTGCTGATTGAATGGCTGGAAAAGCACCATTCGGAGTTTGTAGATGTCCTGACGGAAATGGTAAAACGGAAACAGGTGGAGTTGCTGGGGGGCGCCTACTTTGAACCGATGCTACCCCTGGTACCCAAGACGGATCGCATTGGACAGATCGAGCGGCTTACCACGCATATTCGAAAGTGTTTTGGCCGGCGCCCACGGGGAGCGTGGGTGCCGGAGAGCGTGTGGGATCAGCGAATCGCCGCCAACCTCAACGCCGGGGGGCTGGAATACGCCTTTCTCCGAGACTCCTCATTCCACTTCGGTACCGTCCCCGATGTCACCCGCGGTCATAGACCGGTGCTGACTGAGGATCAGGGCAAGACGCTGACGCTGCTCCCGGTGGCGTGGCAGCTCTCGGCGCGTCTGTTTCACGCTGAACCGGAGGAAATCGTAGAGGAGCTGCGCCAGATCTCCGCTGCGGCGGAAAGCTCCTCAGGGCCGCCGGTAGTGTCCCTGCTGTTTGACGGCAGTCGCCTAGGATATCGCCCTGAAGAGGCGGAATCCTCGATTGAGTGGTACGGCCGATTTCTCGACGTGCTGGCCCTGCACCGTGACTGGATCAAAATCGATATCCCCAACCGGATCCTCCGGGCGCACCAGCCCCGGGAGCGGACCTACGCACCGGTGAGCTCGCTGGCCGGTCTCATGGAGTGGATCGATCCGTTTGTTCCCGATTCCACCAAACCGGGATGCGATAACCCTGCGGAGCAAGTGTATGCCGATCACTGGCAGAGCTTCCGCTCAATAATGGAGCTGTACCCCGAAAGTGCTCGCCTGTATGCTCGAATGCAGCACACCCATGTCCTGGTGAATCAGGTGCGCGGTGACAAGTACCGCAAGATGACCGCTCGAGAAGAACTGTGGCGCGGTCAGAGCCATTTCGCCTACTGGCACAACCGCACCGGCGGCATTTACCGTTCCAGTCTCCGGAAGGCAACCTACGCTGCCCTCATCGAGGCGGAAAAGACCACCCGGGAGCGAGGTATCTTCATACCGGCGCTCTCGCGGGTAGATGTGGACCTCGACGGCGAGGAGGAGTTGCTCTTCCAGGGTAATGAGATCAATGCGTACGTAGATCGGCGGGGGGGGAGACTGTTTGAGTTGGACTACCTCCCGCGGAACTGGAACTATCTTGATACGTTTCAGCGCCGGCCGGAGCCGTTCCACGATGCCGCCACCGTGGCCGCCGGCTATGACCCGCTACCGCGGTCTGCCTTTGTAGACCATCTGTTGCAACCGGAACAGGAGTTCCCGGAGTTTTCTCGTGGTGAGTTGCGTTCCGTCTGCGATTTAAGTGTGCTCGAATACGGCGTGGAACAACTCGACAAGGATCACAACACGATCGCCTTTCAGGGCAGCTGTTACGCGGCGGATGGGCTGGTGGAGCTTGAGATCTCCAAGTTGTTTCGGTTTGGCAAGAGTCGGGTGGATGTAGAGTATCGAATCGCAAACTCCGGCATGGAGGCGATCACCGCGGTCTTCGCCTCCGAGATCAATCTCTCCTTTCACTCCTTGGAAGTTGGTGAACTGAGACTACATGTACGCCAGGGTCGTACCAAGAAGGAAGTGCCTCCGGACGCCCTGGAGCTGGAAGCGCTTTCGGATCTTCAATTCCAGGATCTCCACAACAACACAGTGGTCACCATCAACCCCTCAGAGCGACCTGGTCTGTGGTGTTTTCCGGTGGAGGCGGTGGGAATTCTCTGGGATCATCCGCACTGGTTTTACCAGTCGAACTGTGTCGTGTTGCGGTGGCCGATCGCGTTGGAGCCGGGAGACTCCCGGGAGTTTTCGGTGTCGTTGCGCATCGATAACGCCAAATAGCTCACGCCGCAGCGCGGGGCGTTAATTGGTCACGCCACCGCTCAGGAGTCCGTCGATCCAAGGGCGGGTCTCAGTGTACAGTCCCTCATTCTGGGACGCCATGAGAAACTGCATAAATGCCTGCTCCCGAGACTCCGCGAAGTACAGAGATTGACCGAGATAGAACCGTATCCGGTGCTCAAGCTCATTGCTCATGGGCACCTCGAGGATCGTCTCCAGCAATTCCGCGGCGCGGCTGTAGTTTTCGTCGGCGAATTCACCGGCGATAACGCGGGAGAGCGTCTGCGCGACCCCGGTACCTTCACCAGAGCGCTCCCTGGGGAGTATTCGAGGCTGCGGATCGAACGGTTCCGGCTCCGGCGTGCGGGCCAGGAGTTCATCGATTGCGGCTTGCGTGGATGACGCCACCGGCCGGGCGCTACCGGCCCGCGGTACATCCGAGGTGGGCAGGCGGTCGCCGCTTTGAATCCCGGAAGTGATCCGCAGAATCGGGAGCGGTGCCCGGCGCATCGAAGGGGGAGGCACCGAGATTTGGGTGACGGGGCGGGAAGCTAACGGGATCTGGACCGGCTCCGCCAGCACGTTTTCTCCGGTGTTCACCGTAACCGACCCACGTTCGATGAGCGCGTGATCAAAAACGCCATAGTAGTAGTCCACGCCGGGTACCGGGTAATCGACGAAGCGCCGATTCGTGCTATCGATCTCCTCGAGGAGGGTGGCCTCGGAGACCGAATCCAACGTATCGAAGGGCTCCGTCGTTCGGTAGACCACCAGGGTACGTTCGTTGCGGGAGGGGTCAAACACCAGGACGATTGTGGATTCCTGCGCCTGGGCGCGAATATCGGTGACTTCCGCCGCCAACTCCTCTTCCGTGGCCAAGCGGGTCACCTCCACCGGACGGAGCGTCTTATTGCGGAAGGGAACAAAGATCGGATAGGTCCGGCCGTCCGGCTCCGCTGCCAGCACAGCGTAGTAGTAGGAACCTTCCTCGTTCGGAGTATCCAGATAGGTTTCTACTCCCGGCTCCAGTTCGGCCACGAGTTCAGCTTCGTCAATCGATTCCGACGTAATTTCCTCGGTATGGCGGTACACTCGGTAGGTGCCATCCGTGAGGTCGGTGGAATCACGCCACGTGAGACGAATCTGCGGATCGCGGACCGCCACCCGCAGCCGTGACACGAAGGGCGCGAATACTTCCTGATTTAACTCGTCCTCAGGATTCTCCTGGGCGCCGATCGCGAGGCCCAGAAATACGAGGATTACCACCGTCAAAAGTGCACTACGTCGCATGCGATTCTCCCTGATCACACTAATCGGCACATTCCACCGTTGTCCATAGCGCGTACCTGAATTATGATCCCTATCTATGGATTTTACATGGGGCCTGTTTGTAGACCTGGGACTGGTATCGGTGGCGCTCCTGGCGGCGACGGCGATTCGGCATCGATTTCGTTTTTTTCAACGATACCTGATTCCCAACGCCCTGACGGCGGGGTTTCTGCTGCTTCCCTTTTACAACTATGTCGGTCCCATGCTGGGGATCACCAGCGAGCTCCTGGGAGAGTTGGTATATCACCTGTTGAGTATTTCGTTTATCTCCATGACGCTCCGCGCCGGCAAGCCGCAAGCCACCGGTGGGGAGGGGCGCATCTTCGCCACGGCGGTTGCCACGCTGTGGCAATTCGGCATCCAGGCGCTGGTGGGGTTGCTGTTCACCCTCCTCATGATGGCCACGCTCATGCCCGATCTCTTTCCCGCCTTCGGGTTTCTCCTGCCGCTGGGATTCGTGCAGGGGCCAGGACAGGCGTACACGATCGGCACCGGTTGGGCGCGGTTCGGTTTTGAAGGTGGTGGCAGCATTGGACTGACCTTTGCCGCCATGGGATTTGTCTTTGCCAGCTTTGGCGGGGTCTTTCTGATCAACTACGGGATTCGCAAGAAGTGGCTCACCGAGGAGTTTCTCAAGGGTCTGGATACCTCGGCGGTGAAGAGCGGCATCTTTCCCTCGCGCAAACGGCGGCCGGTGGCGGCGGAGATGTCCACCGAGAGTGAGGCGATCGATTCCTTCACCTTTCACATTGCCCTGGTCCTGTCGGTGTACCTCCTGGCGTATCTCCTGCTCCTGGGAATCACCAACGCCTTGGCCGGCATCGGCCCGCTCTTTGCGGACCTCGCGGAGAATCTGTGGGGGATTAATTTCATCTTTTCCGCCCTCACGGGAATCCTGGTGCGCACCGTCATGCGCAAGACGGGACTGGACTTTGCCGTGGACAGCAAGACGCTCACGCGAATCTCCGGGTTTGCCGTGGACTTCATGGTGGCGGCTGCGGTGGGGGCGATCTCGATCGTGCTGGTGAGGGCGTACTTGCTGCCGATTATCGTCCTGTCGCTGATCGCCGGGACGTTGGCGCTGCTCCTGGTGCCGTGGTTCTGTTCACGGATCTTCACGGATCACCAGTTTCACCGAACGATGATGATCTTTGGTGTCTCTACCGGTACACTGCCCACGGGGCTCGCCCTGCTGCGGGTGATCGACCCGGAGTTTGAAACTCCCGTTGCCAGTGACTACATGTACGCTTCGGGAATCACCTTTGTCTTTGCGATTCCCTTCATTCTGGCGATCAATCTGCCGGCCTACGCCGCCACCACCGGGAACATGATGTACTTCTGGGCGGGAATCGGCGTCTCGGTGGCGTACATTCTGTTCGTGCTGGTGGCGTTTCTGCTGATCGCCCGGGGGCGGGCGTTTGCCTCCAAGCGCCACGTGTGGATGCATCCGGACGGAACCGACCCCACGAAGAAGTGATGCGCTGTCGGGCGTCGTCGTGTCGTTGCGCTGGGGGGTGCGCGCCGGGCCCCGTGACGCGCGAAGTGCGGCGCACGTATCAGGAGTGCTCGTGGAACTCCTTAAACGGATGAGGTAACAACTCCCCGAGAGTAACCGTTTCCTGGATGCCCTCTAGGGTGGCCAGGTGGATCGGAAGGTCCTGCGGGCAGAACTCCTGCAACACTTGGAGACAGAGGGCGCACGGTACTGCGGGAGGATCATCATCGGTCACCAGCACCAGGTGGTCGATATGGACCGTGCCATAGCGCGCTACCACCGCAAAGATCGCGTTGCGCTCGGCACATACGGTGGCGCCGTAGCTGACGTTCTCTACGTTACAGGCGCTAATCGTCTCACCGGTGTCACTTACCCGGACCGCGGCGCCCACCTGGTAGTGGGAGTAGGGCGTGTAGGCGTGGGTGCGAGTCTCCACCGCGCGGGTGAAGCTCTGCTGCACGGCGGCATCATCGTGTGTGTTCATGGGATCTGTGAGTGTAGCGCGCGGGAGATGCCCCGTCAATGAAACTCAAAACGATGCGGTCTTGTGCCGATGATGTTACGAGGATTACAGGAATGAACTGGTACCATGCGCTTTCCCGGTGGTGGCGTCGCTCGCAGTACGCCAAACCCACAGTCTATTTCCTCTTGCTCTTCATGCTCTCCGGGGTCTTCATTTGGGTAGTGGAGGTCCGGAACAATGGGCAGTTTGCCACTATCGGTGATGGATTCTGGTGGTCGATCATTACCTTCAGTACCACCGGATATGGTGACAAGGTTCCCGTAACGTTCATCGGACGTCTGATCGCCGTAGTGACGATTCTCGTGGGAATTGGTGGCACCAGTCTGCTCTCCGGTGCCCTGGCGTCCTGGTTGGTTGACCGTAACACAAAAGCGAGGAGGGGGCTTATGGAGTATCGTAAGCTCAGTGACCATCTGGTTATCTGCGGATGGAAGAATGACATGAAGGATATTCTCCTGGATATTCTCCGCGTCTCCGGAGATCTGGCGGCGGACCAGTTGCTGGTCATATCGAACGTGGATTCTGAACGGGTGGAAGCGCTTAAGGAGGATCCGCAGCTCACGGGACTCAAGTTCGTACGCGGAGACTACTTCGCGGAAACCGCCCTGCGACGCGCCAACGTTGAAAACGCTCGCAAGGTTCTGATTCTGGCGGACACCTTGGAGAGTCAGGCCGCCAGTGAAGTGGACTCAAAGACCGTCATGACCGTACTGACCTTGAAGGCGATCTCTCGGGATATCTATGTCACCGCCGAGGTCCTGGACAAGAAGTACGAGAGCTATCTCAAGCAGGCGATGTGTGATGAGATCCTTTTCAGTCGGGATTTCAGTCGGCAGATGATCGCCAGCACCAGTGCCACCAACGGCATGAGCCATATCATCTACGATCTGCTTACCCAGTCCGGAGGAACCTCCCGCCTGGCCACCGAACCGGTTCCCCCGGAAACGGTAGACCAGACCTACGGAGAGCTAAAGAAGTGGTTCGTCTCTCCCGAGCGCGTCCTGCTGGGAGTGCTGGAAAACACTGGAAGCCCCAACCGGATGAAGGTTGAGGCGCTGCGGGATGCGCAGAAGACCTCCGATGTGTCTCAGCTGATTACCAACCTCCAGAAGGTGAAAGGGCTGGAGGTGAACAAACCGCTCTTCCTTCCCGGAGACGACCACCCGATTCAGCGCTATACGCAGGCGATCGTCCTGGAGCGGATCGTATGAGCGCGGAGAGCACCCATCGACAGGAAGTCCTGGCCAAGCTGCAGCAGATCCCCGTGTTTGAGGCGATCCGTGACAACGAGCAGTTTCTGCAGGAACTGTTTGGGATCTGTCGCCTCAAGTCCTACCGTGCCGGAGAGTTGATCATTCGTGAGGGGGACGTGGGCGACGAGATGTATGTGGTCTATTCCGGGGCGGTGGAGATCAAGAAGCGCACCCGCGCCGGTGATGACTACACTGTGGTGCAACTGCGAGCGGAGTACAACGTCTTCTTTGGGGAGTTGGCGCTGATCGACGATGACAAACGTTCCGCCACGGTGATCGCCACCGAAGACTCGGAGTTTCTGGTCATCACTAAGCAGGATTTCACCAACCTTGGTGACAACTATCCCTCCATCGGATTGCCGATCACCCGGGCGATCGCCAAAATCTTGGCCTCCCGGCTGCGCAAGACTACCGGTGACATGCTTACCATCTTTGATGCCCTGGTGAGCGAAATCGAGGATTAGGCGCGCCGAATGCGGGCGTAGATGTCGCCGGAGGGCCCGTCCGCCGGTATTTCCGAGAGATACTCCTGCAACTCGGCGGCGTTCCACCAACGGTCGGTCATAACCAAGCGTAACTCCTCGCCCAGAGAGAAATTGTACTCATACGTCACTCCTCCCTGACTCGCCAAGTGCTCTAGGCGGAGGGTGGCGTGGTACGCCACATCCCGGTCCGCCGGAAGAAACTCATAGCTCACCGCCGGCAGCGGCCGGGAGAGCCCCGCCAAAACGACGTCCTCGCTGCCTTCCACATCGATCTTCACGAAGTCAGGTAGTCCGTAGCGCTGGATCAGGGCGTCCAGCGTCGTCTGGGTCACGGTGGTGGAGGCGGTGAAGATCACATTCTCCCAGCCGGGATGCTCCGCGGCGTGGGAGGCCCACTCCTGAGAGGTGGTGGCCACGGTGAGATTGCCCGGTGCCAGGTGGAGCTCAACCTCGGTTTCCTCCGCCCCCAACGCCCGCTCTTCTACCACCACCGTGCCGCTGGAAATCGCGGCGCGGAAGATCCGCCGCAGAAAGCGGGCCAGTCTCGGCTGCGGCTCGATCGCCACTACCCGCGCTCCCAGCGCCAGGAACGCGCGGCTCCGGTTACCCACGTGAGCTCCGACGTCGAACGCCAGCCCCCCCTGCGGGACAAAGGGAGCGTAGTGCTGTTTTAGGTGACGGGTGCGCCCGGGACGTCCGTAGTAGATCGCCAACGAGCGCAGCAGCGGAAACATGGTGGTTTACGGCTCCTACGCCAGGGCGGTGGTGATCCGCTCCATGGCGGTGGCCACCTTATCGCGATCGTTGAACGCGCTGATGCGAATAAACCCTTCCCCCGCGGGCCCAAACCCGGCCCCCGGCGTGGTAACAACTCCCGCGGAGTTGAGCAGCTCATCAAACAGCTCCCAGGAATCTCGCCCGCCGGCGTCCACCCAGACGTAGGGCGAGTTCACCCCGCCGTAACTGGTGAGGCCGATCGCGTTCACCCCATCCCGAATGATACGGGCATTTTCCAGATAGTAGTCGTTAAGTTCCTTTACCTCTTTGCGTCCTTCGGGGGAGTAGATCGCGGCGGCAGCGCGTTGGATCGGGAAGGAGGCGCCGTTGAACTTGGTGGTGTGGCGGCGCATCCATAGATCCCGGAGGCGATGGGTACCGCCGGAACCGTCGTGGACTTCGATCTGGTGCGGGACCACGGTGAAGGCGCAGCGCAATCCGGTGAATCCGGCGGTCTTAGAAAAGCTGCGAAACTCCACCGCGCACGTCTCCGCCCCGGGGATCTCGTAGATCGTCTGCGGGATGTTGGGATCACGGATAAACGCGTAGTAGGCGGCATCGAAAAGAATCAGCGCGCCGTTGGCCCGGGCGTACTCCACGTAGGCGGTCAGTTGTTCTCGGGTGGCGGTGGAGCCGGTGGGGTTGTTGGGAAAGCATAGGTACAGCAGATCCACCGGCTGATCCGGCGGCGGGGGCACGAAGCCGTTCTCCCGGTTACCTTCGAGATACACGATGCCCTCGTAGCGACCATCGGCGAAGGAACCGGTGCGCCCGGCCATGACGTTGGTATCGACGTAGACCGGATAGACCGGGTCGGTGACGGCCACCGTCTGTGCCTGGGCAAAGAGTTCCTGGAAATTCCCCGTGTCGCATTTGGAGCCGTCACTGACAAAGATATCATCGGCGGGAATCTCCACGCCGCGACTGCCGTAGTCGTGCTCGGCGATCGCATTCCTGAGAAAATCGTACCCCTGTTCCGGACCGTATCCCCGAAACGTCTCGGTGTCGGCCATCTCATCGGCAGCGGTATGCAGCGCGTCCACCGTCACCGCCGGCAGCGGCCGCGTGACATCGCCAATACCCAGCTTGATAACCTCGGTATCGGGATGCGCCTCCTGAAACGCGCGGACTCGTTTGGCAATATCAACAAAGAGATAAGACTTGGTAAGTTTGGTGTAGTGTTCATTAATCGTAATCATCAACTTGTCTCCGCTGCACAAAATACGCGATAGTGCCCTCCATGGAAAGGGTAGCAACGAAACGGGTGGATTTTGACGGGCTCCTGCGGCACTGCGCGAGCGAGCTTGAACGCGGAGCGGAGCGCTCGGTGGGGTTGCAACTGGTCTGTGACCTCCTGCATCGGGAGGTGCCCCACTACGATTGGTTTGGTTTTTATATCGCCGTTCCGGAGGAGCGGATGCTGGTACTGGGGCCCTACCAGGGTGCCTCCACCGACCACGTCCGCATTCCCTACGGCCGCGGTATCTGCGGTCAGGCGGCGGAGCGCCGGGATACCTTCGTGGTGGATGATGTGTCCGCCCAGGACAACTACCTGTCGTGTAGCATTCACGTGCGCAGCGAGATCGTGGTTCCGGTCTTCGCGGACGGGGAGGTGATCGCCGAGATCGATATCGACTCTCACGAAATCGGCGCGTTTTCTACTGAGGACCGCAGATTCCTGGAAAAGCTGGCGGTTCTGGTGGCGCCGCACATTCCCGACCTTTCCGGCGAGTGAGGTGACCACCCGCAGGAATCGCAGAAATCGCAGGGTCCGGCGGCGCGGCGGTACGTTTTGTGGTACGATAACGGCGAACAGCGATCTACACGTGCCCCCGCGGGTACCCTTGGGCGCATGGTAGTGAGGAGGTGGTATGCAT
>CAYQRW010000012.1:6442-28493 GCA_964419735.1 uncultured Spirochaeta sp. | reverse complement strand
AGCTCCAGAATCACCATCTCCGCCGCATCACTGGCGCGGGGCCCCAGTTTGAGCACGCGCGTGTACCCACCGGGGCGCTCCTTAAAACGCGGTCCGATATCGGTAAACATCTTTGCCAGCACTGCGGAGTCCTTGATATCTTTACCGATGATCCGTCGATTGTGGACTGAATCCAATTTTGCCCGTGTAATCATCTTCTCGGCGGTGCGGCGAACGGCCAGAGCCTTGGCCTTGGTCGTCTGTATCCGCTCGTGCCGAAAGAGCGACGTGAGCATATTGCGGGTCATCGCTTTCCGGTGAGCCGTCTTTCGGCCCAATCTGTTATAGCCGATCTTATGCTTCATTCTTCTCTTCCCTCTTCTTCAGGAACACCGGGTTGTCTTTCAGCCCGGAGTAATCGGTCATGCCCAACTGGAGATCCCACTCCTCGAGCTTCTCCTTGATCTCCTGCAGCGACTTCTTCCCGAAGTTCCGAGTCTTCGCGATCTCATCTTCCGTTTTTGCGGTAAGATCACCCAGACTATTGATGTTCGCATTCTTCAAGCAATTGCTGGCGCGAACCGACAGTTCCAACTCCTCCACGGGAGTTCCCAGCACCTCGCGAACCAGCTTCATCTCTTCGTCTTCATCATCGTCGGAGCCGACTTCATCTTCATTGAAGTTGATGAACACGTCGAAGTGGTCTTTCGCGATCTTTGCGGCCTCGCCGACAGCATCCACCGGGGAAATCGTCCCATCGGTCCAGACTTCCAACAACAGTTTATCAAAATCGTTCCGTTGTCCGACGCGCGTGTTTTCCACGCTGTACTTCACCCGACGCACCGGCGAGTACATCGCGTCCAGCGCGATCGTTCCGACCTCATCAATGTACTGCTCATTGAGTTCCGCCGGAACAAATCCGCGACCCAGATCGATCTGCAGTTCAACGTCGATCCAGGCATCCTCCATTAGCGTCATGACCGGAAGATCCTGATTGGTCACTTCCACGCCATCCACTGCGAAGTGTGCACCAGTAACGGTCTGCGACCCTTTCAATTCGACAAAGATCACCTTCTGGTCGGCAGACTCGGGAAGTCCCACCTGCAAGCGACGCAGGCGATTCAGTACGTCCGGAGTATCCTCCATGACGCCAGGAATTGCCTCGAACTCACTGGAGAGAAACCGCTGATTACCTTCAGCATCATACACCGTCATCCGGACCGCCGTAGGTGCGGCACCGGGGATTGAACTAAGCAGCACACGCCGCAACGAATTCCCGATTGTGTGACCATATCCCCGTTCAAAAGGATAGGCGACAAACGTCCCATGGTCAGGGCTGGATTCGCTCGGCTCAAAAGTGATGCCCTTAGGACGCTTAAAACCCTTCAAGAGAGCTTTTCGAGCCATACTAAACTCCTTTCCCGACTGAGATCAGACGCGTCGACTCTTACGAGGACGACACCCATTGTGCGGGATCGGCGTGATATCTTCGATAGAGCGCACGCGAATCCCGAGGTTGCCCAGGGCACGGATCGCGGATTCACGGCCGACGCCGGGACCCTTTACGTATACGTGAACCTCTTCCAGGCCATACCCTTTTGCTTTCTGCCCGGCGGTTTCCGCGGTGGTCTGGGCGGCGTACGGTGTCGACTTCTTTGCGCCACGAAATCCAAGCGATCCCGCGCTGCTCCATGAAACGACCGCACCATTCATATCGGAAATAGTCACAATCGTATTGTTGAAGGTAGCCTGAATAACCACGCGCCCTTCGTATAGTGACTTTTTCTCTTTCTTCTTCTTACTGGTAGCTTTAGCCAAAGATCAGTACCTCCCCTACTTCTTCTTACCGGCGACCGTTTTCCGCTTACCCTTACGGGTACGGGCATTGGTCCGTGTTCGTTGTCCCCGGACGGGAAGTCCCTTACGGTGGCGAAGCCCCCGGTACGACCCGATATCCATGAGACGCTTGATGTTCAGGGATACCTGAGTTCGGAGACGCCCTTCTACTGTGTATTCATTTTCAAGGATCTGCCGGAGCTGGTTCACCTCTTCGGCGGAGAGATCATTCATCCTTTGTTCGGTGTCGATCCCAGCCTCTTTACAAATCGCAATCGCTGAGGACCGACCGATTCCGTAGATATAGGTCAGAGCCACATCGACATGCTTGTTCGGAAGATCAATTCCTGCAATACGAGCCATCCATTACCCCTTCTGACGCTGCTTGTGCTTCGGATTCGAACAAACGACTCGCACGACACCTCGGCGGCGAATCACTTTGCAGCTGGCACACATCGGTTTCACACTGGCGCGAACTTTCATATCACCATCCTTAACCTTTACAGACTTCGCCGGGACTTCACACGTCCCCGCTTTGTCAGTCCGTCGTGATGATGCATCCGTAGATGCCCCTCGATCTGGGACATCAAGTCCAGATCAACACCGACCATGATTAACAGCGAAGTGCCTCCGAGCAGAAATGCTACCTGCTGTGGGAAGTTGAACAACCGCTGTACCAGCGTCGGAATTACCGCGATGAACGCGAGAAACAACGCTCCCGGAAGAATGATGCGATTTAACACACGGGTGAAATACTCTTCCATCTTTTCGCTTCTGATTCCTGGAATGGAACCGCCATTCTCGCGAATATTCTTAGAAATCTCGATCGGGTTCAACGTCACTTGCGTATAGAAATACGCGAAGAATACGATTAGCAACGTGTATATGATCAAATACGCGTTGCCGTCGGGGCGCATGAAAAACGCCACGCGCTGCAGCCAGCGTACTTCAGGCCCCAATCCCTGCGCGATCTGCAGCGGAAACGTCAGAACGCTCGAAGCAAAGATCACCGGAATAACGCCGGAAGGGTTGATCTTAAACGGAACGTAGGTGTTCTGCGCACCGTACATCCGTCTCCCCACAACCCGTTTGGCGTAGTGAATCGGTATCTTTCGTTGTCCCCGCTGTTCGTACACCACGAGTGCAACCACCGCCACAAACATAGCCATTACGACAATCACGAAGACCGGGTTCAAGTCACCGGATTGAATCCGGGAGCCCAACAGCCAGATCGCATTGGGAAGCTGCGCCACGATACCGGCAAAAATAAGCAGCGAAATACCGTTTCCAATACCGCGCTGATTAATCTGCTCTCCCAGCCACATCAGAAAGACCGTTCCCGAGGTAACCGCGATCATCGAGACCACCGTGTAGAGGCCGCGGTTGATCGTAATTGCATCCGGAATGCTGTCAGCGTAGACCGTAACGGCAAACGACTGAATGATCGCCACGATCACCGTACCGTAACGCGTATAGCGCTGGATCTTCTTCCGCCCGCCATCCTCTTGAGAGATACGCTTCAACGCCGGAAAGACCAGCAGCAAGAGCTGCATGATAATCGACATCGAGATGTAGGGCATGATTCCCAGCATGAACACACTAAAGCGAGAGAACGCTCCTCCCGCAAAAAAGTCCAAATAGTCGGTGACTGAGATACCGCCGCCCGCCTGCTGCGTATCAAAATAGAGCTGCAGTGCGTTGAGATTGATTCCGGGGATCGGGATCGTCGCGCCCAGGCGAAACACGCCCAGCGCAAACAGCGTGAACAGCACCCGTTCCCGCAGATCCTTGATCCTGAAAATGTCAGCGATCGGATTCGAAGCCATTCGTTATTATCCTTCCGCAACGGGTGCGGTCACGGATCCACCGGCGGCTTCAATCTTTGCCTGAGCGCCGGCGGATACCCGCAGCCCACTCAAAGTAAGCGCCTTATCGATTTCACCCCGACCCAGAATTTTTACGTTGACCGCATTGCGACTCACCAGACCGGCAGCTTTTAGCGCAGCCAGATCAACCGTCGCACCAGCATTAAATGCTGAGCTCAGCCGATCGAGGTTAACCGGCAGATACTCCACCTTAAAAGGATAGTTAGAAAATCCCCGTCGGGCGATACGCCGATATAGTGGCATCTGACCACCCTCAAACCCCGGCCGCACACCGCCACCGGATCGAGCGTTCTGTCCCTTGTGCCCCTTACCGGAGGTTTTTCCCGTACCGGACCCAGAGCCGCGACCAATTCGTTTCTTCTGCCGGATCGCTCCGGCGGGCACGCGCAAAATGCTCATTTCACTTCCTCAACACTTACGAGATGCGAAACCGTGTTTATCATCCCCTGAATCGAGTCGGTCAGTTCCTTCTCGACCGAATGCCGTATTCTTCGCAGTCCCAAAGCCTCAACCGTGCGACGCTGATTCGGCTTGCGCCCCAGTGGACTCCGTACGAGAGTAATGCGTACTTTCATCACTCACCCCCACATCTCTTTTAGGGTCTTCCCTCGTGCAGTGGCCACTTCCCGAGCGCGCATCAAGCTCTCCAGTCCTTGAAATACGGCCTTCACCACGTTCACCTGGTTCTGACTGCCCATGGACTTGCTAAGGACGTCGTTAATTCCGCCGACTTCCAGCACCGCTCGCACCGGGCCTCCCGCGATGATACCCGTCCCGGGAGCCGCAGGTTTCAGGAGTACGTTAGCACTCTTGAACCGCCCCTGAACAACGTGCGGGATCGACTGCTTCTGACGCGGCACCTCGATCATGCTCTTCTTGGCGCGGTCCACACCTTTCCGAATCGCTTCGGAAACATCGTTCGCCTTGCCGTATCCATAACCGACGCGACCGTTTCGATCGCCTACAACAACCAGAGCGGAAAAGGAGAACCGACGTCCACCCTTCACGACCTTGGAAACGCGATTAAGCTTGATGAGCTTCTCTTGAAGTTCTTTATCCATTCCCTGATCCACGAAAAGACCCCCTACAGCTTCACGCCGGCTTTACGGGCACCGTCAGCAGCCGCTTGCACGACGCCATGATACAGATACCCATTCCGGTCGAAAACCGCTTCGGTTACGTTCATATCGAGAAGCTGCTTCCCGATCGCCTCACCAATCCGAGCCGCGTCCTCAGCATTTGACTTCAATCCTTTCAGATCTCCGCTGACACTGGACGCTGCCGCCAAGGTCTTGCCCTCTTGATCGTCGATCGCCTGCACATACAGGTTTCGATTCGACCGGAAGACACTCAGCCGCGGACGGTTGGGCGTACCATACACTTTCCCGCGAATCCGTGTCTTGCGACGTCGTCGACGTCGATTTTTCTCTATAACTCGCTTCATACGGCTCTACCTGCTCACTTAATTCCGGACTTTCCGACCTTGCGGCGGACGTACTCAGTCTCGTACTTGATGCCCTTACCTTTGTAAGGTTCCGGCGGCCGAATACCACGGATTTCAGATGCCACTTTGCCCACCAGTTGTTTGCTGATTCCCCGAACCACCACGCGGTTCGGTCCATCGGTTTCAACAGTCACTCCATCGGGCAACCGAAACTCGATCGGATTACTGAACCCCAGGTTCAAGGTGAGAATCTGACCACTCACCTCCGCCCGATATCCGACACCGTTGATCAACAAGGCGCGGGAAAACCCCTCGGACACTCCCAGTACCATGTTTGCAATCAACTGCCGATACAGTCCGTGAAAGCCGCGCGCTTTGCGACTCTCCGAGGCTCTGTCTACGACGACCTCACTTTCCTCCACCTGTACCTTCACCTCGGGACGCAACGCTTCGGTCAATTCGCCCTTGGGTCCTTTGACCGTCACGCTTTGACCGGCAACGTCCACGCTGACCCCTTTGGGTATCGTGATCGGTAACCGTCCTACTCGAGACATCGATACACTCCTTACCAGATGGAGCAGATTAGCTCACCGCCAACCTGCTTCTCGGCAGCTTTTCGGCCGGTGGTCACGCCCGACGAGGTCGAGACTATGACCGTTCCGTAACCGTTTAACACCCGAGGCAACTTACGATATCCCGAGTATACTCGACGACCGGGCGTCGAAATCTTCTGGATACCGTGAATTACCGGCTGCTGCCTGTCGTCGTACTTCAGAAAGACTCGAATAGTTTCGAAATCATCCTGGTTCATCTTCTTGAAGTTCTTGATGTAGCCTTCATTCTTCAGAATCTTTATGATCTCAAGTTTGAGCTTCGACGGAGTGATGTCGACCTTCTCAAACTTGGCCATACTCGCGTTCCGAATCTTGGTAAGCATATCCGCTACGGGATCAGAAACACTCATCTCTCACTCCTACCAGCTCGATTTGGTGACACCAGGGATCATTCCCTCGCTCGCCAATTTTCGAAAACACACACGGCACATCTCGAACTTCCGCATATAACCGCGGGGACGCCCGCAAACGCGACACCGATTAACCCGACGCGTGCTGTACTTCGGTTTCCGTTGCGCCTTAATGATCATGGACTTCTTAGCCATTGAGCCCCCTCTTTCCTACTTACGGAACGGCATTCTCAGACCGGTGAGAAGCGAACGCGCTTCCTGGTCGGTCCGGGCCGTGGTAACGATTACGATATTGAGTCCGGTAATCCGGTCAATCTTGTCGTAGTC
Organism: uncultured Spirochaeta sp.; assembly: GCA_964419735.1. Lineage (GTDB taxonomy): Bacteria > Spirochaetota > Spirochaetia > DSM-27196 > Alkalispirochaetaceae > Alkalispirochaeta. Next base: position 22,057 of record CAYQRW010000012.1, on the reverse strand, counting down.
AATCTCCGGGAAGATAATGTGCTCGGTAACACCGAGCGAGTAGTTCCCGTGACCATCGAAACCGTTTGGATTGATACCGCGAAAGTCCTTAACGCGCGGAAGCGCGATGTCCACCAGACGCTCCAGGAACTCCCACATCCGATTCTGTCGCAATGTGACCTTGGCGCCAATTTCCATACCCTCGCGTAACTTAAAATTGGAGATCGATTTTCGAGCTCGGGTCCGCACGGCACGTTGTCCCCCGATAAGGGACAACTCATTCTGTGCACTTTCAAGAGCCTTCTTGTTATCAATCGCATCACCGACGCCCATGCTGAGGATTATCTTATCCACCACAGGTACTTCCATAACGCTTTGATACCCGAACTCTTCCACCAGAGCTGGTTTTACCGTCTCCCGGTACAACTGCTTCATTGCCGGTATATACTCAGCCATCAGACCGTTTCCCCCGTCTTTCTGGAAAACCGGACCTTCTCGCCACCTTCTACACGGTAACCGAGACGCGCAGGCTTACCGTCTTTGCCGGCGTACATCACGTTTGAAATCGCAATGGGAGCCTCTTTCTCGATAATGCCTCCAGTGTCTTCCTGGCGCTGTTTCTTCTGCGCCTTCTTGACCATGTTGACACCCTCGACGAGCACCCGACCGCTGTTTTCATCGATGCGTAACACCCGGCCGGTCTTACCCTTGTCTTTACCGGCAATCACCGTCACCGTGTCGTTCTTCTTCAGTTTTGTCTTCATAAGAACGCTCCTACAGTACCTCGGGAGCCAGCGAAACAATCTTCATATAGTCGGCGTCGCGCAGTTCCCGCGCCACCGGACCAAAAATCCGCTTTCCCTTAGGATTATGAGTCTTGTCGATAATCACACAGGCGTTGTCATCGAACCGAATGTACGTTCCGTCGTTTCGACGAAACTCCTTCGTGGTTCGAACGATTACCGCTCGCTCGACAGTTCCCTTTTTCACCGGCGCGTTCGGGAGCGCGTCTTTAACAGCCACCACGATCACATCACCGACGGAAGCGTACTTACGTTTACTTCCCCCGAGGATCTTGATGCACTGCACGCGCTTAGCGCCGCTGTTGTCAGCAACATTCAAATACGTCTGCATCTGAACCATAGCATCCTACCTCAGCGTGCGCGTTCGACGATCTCGAACAATCGCCACCGCTTATCTTTGCTAATCGGCCGTGACTCCACAACGCGCACCGTATCTCCGATATGGGCTTCGTTCTTCTCGTCATGCGCCTTCAACTTCTTGGAAAAGCGGACATACTTCTTATACAGGGGATGCACCATACGGCCGTCCACCTGGATAACGATCGTCTTTTCCATCTTGTCGCTCACTACCCGACCTTGGAAGACTTTCTTCCCGGCCGTCTTGATCGTCTCTGCCGCCATCAACCCTTCTCCTGTGCAACCGACGCAATCTCTGCATGGTTGTAGATCAGCGTGTTAAGCCGGGCCACCTGGCGTCGCAGCGTACGAACTTCGAGCGGATTGTCCACGTGGCCAACCACCTTATTCATACGCGCATCCAAATACTTCCGTCGAAGCTCTTCGCGTTTAGCCACCAGCTCTTCAAAGGTCAGGTCGCGAAATGAATCTCTCATCGCTCCCCTCCTTTACGCGCCACAAACTGTGTCTTAATCGGAAGTTTGCTTCCAGCCAACTTCATCGCCGACTCCGCCAATTCGCGACTTACACCGGCAAGCTCAAACATCACCACTCCGGGTTTTACGGCGGCCACCCAATGCTCAGGCGAACCCTTACCTTTACCCATGCGCGTTTCCGCGGGCTTCTTGGTGTACGGAACATCCGGGAACACCCGAATCCACACCTTACCGCCACGTTTGATCTTGCGAGTCATTGCGATACGAGCGGCTTCGATCTGACGATTCGTAATCCACTCGCCTTCTGCGGCAACCAACCCAAAATCCCCGAAGGCCACCGTGTTTCCACGAAACGCGGTACCCTTGAGATCCCGCTTGACGCGGCGCTGTCTCTTCCGAAAACGTACTCGCTTTGGACTGAGCATCTTTAGCTACTCCTCTCAGCGGGGCGCTCGCGTCGCTTCTTCACCACGGCACCGGCATCCGGCTTTGGCTCTTTACTAAGAACCTCACCATGAAACATCCAGACCTTGACACCGATCGTACCGAAAGTGGTTAGCGACTCAGCGAAACCGTAATCGATGTCGGCCCGCAACGTGTGAAGGGGTACTCGTCCCGCCTTCTGCTGTTCAACGCGTGACATCTCGGCACCACCCAGACGGCCGGCGATACGAATCCGCACGCCCTGAATTCCGGCTTTCATCGCGTTGTTAACCGCCATCTTCAGCGTCCGACGAAATGAACCCCGGGAACGCAACTGTCGTGCGATATTGAGTGCCATCACCTGAGCGTGCGTCTCCGGACGTTTGATCTCTTTGATCTTGATCTGGATCTTCTTGCCGGCAGCCTTCTGCAACCTTTGACCAATCTTCTCGATATTGGAGCCCTTGGTCCCAATTATTACACCCGGTCGCGACGTGTGAATCACCAGCGTGACCCGTTGCGGATGACGGATGATCTCCACCTCGGCAATATCAGCGCTGCGCGCCTCGGGAGCACTGTGCAGCACCTTCCGTAGCTTCAGATCCTCATGGAGTGTGTCCGCATATTCCCGCGGATCTACATACCATTTTGACCGCCAGGATTTGTTAATGCCAAGTCGCAGTCCGTACGGATTAACTTTCTGTCCCACGTTACTCTCCCGACTTTTCGATGCGGTCAACCACCGCGGTGATATGACTCATGCGCTTCAAGAGAAGATCCGCACGGCCACGACCACGAACCCACAGCCGTTTCATGCGCGGCCCCTCGTTTATGTACAACTCACTCACATACAACATGCCTTCATCCAGGCTCCGATTGTTGCTCAGTGCGTTTGCTGCCGCCGACTGAATCACCTTCTGCACCAGTCGCGCACCCTTGTTAGGCAGATTGTTTAAAATCGCAACTGCCTCCGGGTACGGCCGACTTCGAACAATATCCGCCACCCGTCGTGCCTTGAAGGGAGATATGCGAACGTACTTTGCTACTGCTCTGTATCCCATAGTTTCGCCTTCTACCGCCTGCCGGCTTTTCTATCCGAACCGGCGTGCCCACGGAACAGCCGCGTCGGAGAAAACTCACCAAGCTTATGCCCGACCAAGTTTTCCGTGACGTAGACCGGCACCCACGATTTTCCGTTGTAGACGGAGATCGTCAAACCCACCATCTCCGGAATAATCGTAGACGTCCGCGAATACGTCTTAATCATCTTCTTTTCGCCTGACTTGTTCATCTCAACTACCCGCGTATACAGGCTTTTTTCGATGAACGGCCCTTTTTTTATCGATCGCGACACAACAGACTCCTACTTCCGCTTCTTCACGATGAACTTGCCGGAAGACTTCCGCTTCTTGCGGGTCTTGTATCCCTTGGCGGGCGTCCCCCACGGTGACACGGGATGCCGTCCACCTGCGGTACTACCTTCGCCACCACCGTGCGGATGATCTACCGGATTCATCGCAACACCACGAACCTGAGGACGTCGACCCAACCATCGGGCACGCCCGGCTTTGCCCAGCGTCACGTTCATATGGTCCTCGTTACCGACACTGCCCAGCGTCGCCCGGCACTTCCGGAACACCATGCGCATCTCTCCGGAGGGCAGGCGCACGGTCACGTAATCGCCCTCGGAGGCAACGATCGTTGCCGCCGCACCCGCCGAACGCGCCAACTGGCCGCCGCGCCCTAGCTGCAACTCGATTGCATGCACCGGCGAACCGACCGGAATATTCTCCAGCGGCAAACAGTTGCCGACCTTCAGCTCTGCCTTGGGTCCGTTCTGTACCGTGTCACCCTTCTTGAGCCCCTTGGGCGCAAGGATGTAACGCTTCTCACCGTCCGCGTAATGCAATAGCGCGATGTTCGCGCTGCGATTCGGATCATACTCGATCGCAGCCACTTTGGCGGGAACGTCGTTTTTGTCACGAACGAAATCGATCGTCCGATACCTACGTTTTACCCGGCCACCCTTACGACGTACACTGATACGCCCATTACTGTCTCGACCTGCATGAGAAGCCTCGCCACGGGTCAGTCCGCGTTCGGGGCTTTTCTTGTCTATCAGCTCGAAACTCAGTGTCGTCTTGAACCGCAAGCCGGGCGTAATCGGCTTATAGGTTTTGATCGCCATCTCTAATTACTCCTACGCACCTTCAAAGACGCTGATCCGCTCACCTTCAGCAAGCTTTACGATCGCCTTTTTCCAGGTCGCCGTCTTACCCGCAGCGTACCGCGTACGCTTTGGTTTCGATTTCACGCTAATAACGCGACACTCCACCGCGTGCACCCCGAAGAGCCTGCTCACCGCATCCTTGATCTGGATCTTGTTGGCGCGCGCACTCACTCGAAACGTATACACTCCGCGTTCCCGCATCTCGTTACTCTTTTCCGTCAGAATCGGCTCAATAACAACCTGCTCCGGATTCATGATTCACTCCCCGTCGCTTGCTGTCCAAGTGATGCCGCTGCGGACTCCATGACCACGACCTTCTGCGCGTAGAACAGATCGTGGGCCCGCAGCCGATTCCAGCTCAGATACCGCAGCCAAGGGATATTGCGCGCCGACCGCTTTAACATCGGGTCATCATCCTTGGTTACGAGCACCACGCGCTTGGCGTCGGTGAGCTGCTGCATAATGGCGGCCATATCTTTGGTCTTACCACTTTCCACCGTGAAGTCTTCCACCACGATCAGATCCTCGGCGGCAACCTTCTGCGATAAGATGCTATTAATCGCAACTCGCTTCATCTTACGCGGCAACCGATAGCTGTAGTCGCGCATCTGAGGCCCAAAGATCGTGCCACCGCCGACCCACACGGGAGACCGCCGTGATCCCGAACGAGCCCGTCCAGTACCCTTTTGGCGCCACGGTTTACGACCACTGAAGTGGACATTGCCGCGGGTCTTCGTGACTGCGGTGCCTACCCGCTTATTGGCCAGCTCATTACGAATGGCGTGATAGATAGCGCCCTCACTGACTTCTCGTGCGAACACTTCGTCATTGAGCGCGGCATCACGCACTTTCTTCCCGGCTGTTGAAACTACCTTCGCTTCCATTACGTCACACCCCTACTCAACGGACGAACGCTTTTTTGACCGCGGGACGTATCCGCACCATTGCGTCAGTTCGACCAGGGACCGCACCGCGCACCAGCATCAATTGGTTCTCGGAATCGATTTCCACCACTCGGAGGTTCAGCATCGTGCTGCGCTCACCACCCATTCGACCGGCCATCTTGGTTCCCTTGATTACGCGGGACGGAGTGGCCGCCATACCGGTGGATCCGTTCTCACGATGAAACTTAGAACCGTGCGTCTTGCGACCACCGTGGAAACCATGGCGCTTCATCACGCCCTGGTACCCTTTTCCCTTACTTGTTCCCGTGACATCGATATACGAAACGTCCTTCAGAAGATCCAGTGTCAATTCGTCACCAACTTCACACTCATGATCAAAATCACGAAACTCAAACAGATCGCGCCGCGGAACAATACCGTCCGCAAACTGTCCTGCCATCGGTTTGGTGACCCGCTTAGGATTCCGCGCACCGGCACCGAGCAATACCGCATTGTAACCATCGCGGTCTTCCGTCCGTCGCTGTACTACCACATTCGGTTCGACCTTCAAGACGGTTACCGTGATCAGACTACCGCCCTCATCAAACACCTGTGTCATACCGACTTTCTTTCCGATAAGCCCAACCATCTTTGCTTCCTGTTTACTGCTTGATCTCGACATCGACACCGGCAGGCAACTCAAGTTTCATGAGTGCATCCATCACTGCCGAAGAAGGTTCTAAGATGTCGATCAGCCGTTTATGTGTGCGCATCTCGAACTGTTCCCGCGCCTTCTTGTTCACATGCGGAGAACGAAGGACGGTGAACTTATTGGTACGGGTCGGAAGGGGAATTGGCCCCGACACGTTTGCCCCCGCTTTTTGCACCGTCTGAACGATCGACGCGGCACTCTGATCAACTAACTGCACGTCAAAGCCGCGCAATCGCACCCGGATTTTCTCGCCAGGCATGTTTCCTCCAAAGACAAAAAAATCAGGCCTCGCCGCTTCCGCGCCAAGGCCTGACTCCGGCCCGCGACCGGTTACTCGATAATATCGGTAACCTGGCCGCTGGCGACGGTGCGGCCACCCTCGCGAATTGCGAAGCGCAGACCCTTATCCATTGCGATCGCCTTAATGAGCTCAACATTGATTTCCGTGTTGTCTCCCGGCATCACCATTTGCTTGTCATCCGGCAGTGTTACCGTTCCGGTCACGTCGGTGGTCCGGAAATAGAACTGCGGGCGATAACCGTTCATGAAGGGAGAGTGACGACCGCCCTCATCCTTCGTCAGAGCGTAGATCTGACCCTTGAACTTCGTGTGAGGGGTGATCGAACCGGGCTTGGCCAAGACCTGACCACGTTCGACCTCCTTCTTCTCAACACCGCGGAGCAACGCTCCCACGTTATCACCGGCCTGACCGTCATCAAGCAGCTTGTTAAACATCTCTACACCGGTGCAAGTGGTCTTCTTCGTGTCACGAATACCGACGATTTCGATCTCGTCACCGACCTTCAAGACACCCCGCTCGATACGACCGGTAACAACCGTTCCCCGCCCTTGAATCGAAAAAATGTCCTCAATAGGCATCAGGAAATCTTTATCGATCGCGCGCTCCGGAACCGGAAAGTACGAATCCATCGCTTCAAAGAGCTCAAAGATCTCTTTGGTCTTCTCCGGATTATCGTGGTTCTCCATCGAAACAAAGGCGCTGCCCTTGATGATCGGAACTTCGTCGCCGGGGAAGTCATAGCTGTTCATGAGATCCCGAACTTCTTCCTCTACCAACTCGATCATGTCGGGATCGTCAACCTGATCAGTCTTGTTAATAAAGACGATAATCTTGGGAACGCCGACCTGGCGAGCAAGCAGGATGTGCTCACGAGTCTGAGACATCGCGCCGTCCGTAGCCGCAACCACCAGAACCGCCCCGTCCATCTGAGCCGCGCCGGTGATCATGTTCTTGATGTAGTCCGCGTGCCCGGGGCAGTCAACGTGCGCATAGTGACGCGCATCGGTTTCGTACTCCACATGCCGGGTGTTGATCGTGATACCGCGCTCTTTCTCTTCCGGAGCGTTGTCGATTTCTTCGTAGCTCATGACCTTTGAGCCGAACTTGGCCGCACTCACCATAGTCATAGCCGCTGTCAGCGTGGTCTTCCCGTGGTCAACGTGACCGATCGTTCCGACGTTTACGTGCGGCTTTGTGCGCTTGAACTTGTCCTTGGCCATTGTCGTCCTCCTTGCAACGTTACAACGACGAAAATGAATATTAGTTTTCTGGACGCACCATCAGGGCACAAAGCCCGCAGGGCGCGCTGATTTGGAAGGTGGATTATAAGGAGCCCTCGTCCTCATTGTCAAGGACGTTGGATAGGCGAAGTGTTGCCCGATCGACGAACGGGCGATTTCGTCGCCACCTACCCGCATATCGGGCGGTTTGGCTCCTCAGGACCAGTTTGCCGGAACGTTGTACCCCGACACATAATCCCAAATCAGATAATTCTCTAACAGCATGCTACCACGTATTCAACAACGTGTCACCCCCGTGGAGATTCGCGAAGCGATATCTCAGTTATGCAGATCGCCGCAAGGCGCATCTGCCAGCGGCTTGCACATTACCATCGGTAATGAGCGAAAGCCCGTAGAGATCCGCGAAGCGGCATCTCAGTTATGCAGATCAGCGCAGCTGCATCTGCCGGCCGCAGCGTACTACCAGCGGTAGTGCGCGAAGGCCCGTAGAGATCCGCGAAGCGGCATCTCAGGGCGATAGCACATTACCAGCGGTAATGAGCGAAAGCCTTGTTCGCGTCCGCCATGCGGTGGGTATCTTCTTTCTTCTTAACGGCCGTTCCCGTGTTGTTAAAGGCGTCCAGGAGCTCCTGGCTCAGACGAGCCCCCATGCTCTTGCCGGAACGTCCGCGGGCGGCGGAAATCAGCCAACGCATCGCAAGCGCCTCGCGACGGTTATCCTTGATCTCCACCGGCACCTGGTAGGTCGAACCACCCACACGACGGCTCTTCACCTCGATCATGGGCTTCGCATTGTCCAGCGCCTGGTGGAACACCTCCACCGGCGTTTTGTCGGTGACTTTCTTCTGAATCTCGGCCATCGCCTCGTGCACGATCGCCTGACTGGTGGCGCGTTTACCATCCAGCATCATGCGGTTAACAAACCGGGACATGGTGATGTCATGGTATACGGGATCCGGAAGCGGCGGCTTTCGCGCAGGTATATGTCTTCTTGGCATCTCTCAGTACCTCTTACGCCTTAGGCCGTTTGGTGCCGTATTTGGATCGCCCTTTACGACGATCTTCGACGCCCAACGTGTCTTTCGTGCCACGCACAATATGGTAACGTACACCGGGAAGGTCCTTCACACGGCCTCCACGCAACAGCACAACGGAGTGCTCCTGCAGGTTATGGCCGATACCCGGGATATAGGCAGTCACCTCTATCCCATTGGAAAGCCGTACACGAGCCACTTTCCGCAGTGCGGAATTGGGCTTCTTGGGAGTGACGGTCATCACGCGGGTGCAGACGCCGCGCTTCTGCGGGCAATCCTGCAACGCCGGCGACTTGGTCGCCTTCGTCTGCCGTACTCGTCCTTTTCGAATCAACTGGTTGATCGTTGGCATCTTCTCTTTATACTCCGTTCAAATCGTAGAGCGGAACCGTACCAAACACCCCGGGGGGTGTCAAGATGGTCACTCCGTCACTTCAACTTCAGCAGTCTCTTCTTCCTGCTGTTCTTCGAGTTCTTTCTCGCGCGCGCGCTCTTCAAGGATCTGCTCCACGTGAGCGTCCAGGTCCTCTGTCTGATCGTCAAACAGACGGATCTCCTTATACTTCCGCATACCGGTTCCTGCGGGAATCAGGTGGCCGATAACCACGTTTTCCTTAAGCCCGCGCAGCTGATCGGTCTGCCCCGCAATCGCCGCATTGGTCAGAACCCGGGTGGTCTCCTGGAAACTTGCCGCACTGATAAAGGAGTCTATGTTCAGGCTGGCCCGCGTGATTCCCAGCAACAACGGACGGGCAACCGCCGGCTGTCCACCCTGTTTCATGACCCGGGCGTTCTCTGCGCGGAACTTGTACTTGTCCACCTGCAGACCAAAGATGAAGTTGGTATCACCCACCTGAACAATCTCCAACTTACGCATCATCTGTCGGATAATGACACCAATGTGCTTATCGTTGATGTTCACTCCCTGGAGCCGGTACACTTCCTGCACCTCGTTCACCAGGAACGACTGCAGTTGGTTTTCGCCAAGAATCGCCAGTACATCATGTGGATCGATCGCCCCATCGCAGAGTGGGTCACCGGCCTCCACCGGGTCGCCATCTCGAACCAACAGGTGACGACCCATGGGAACCATGTGCTTGAACTCCTTACCATAGGCGTCCTTCACAAATACCTGGCGTTTACCTTTGACTACGTTTCCCGACCGTACTTCACCACTAATCTGCGCAAGGATAGCTGCGTTCTTTGGTCGTCGAGCTTCGAAGAGTTCACCAATCCGCGGGAGTCCACCGGTGATATCACGGGTTTTGGCACTCTCTTTGAGCATCTTTGCCAGGATTGTCCCTCGATGTACGTTCTGACCGTCGGATACATTGAGATACGCACTATTCGGCACAGGATAGACTGTTTCCTTGCCGTCATCCCCGATTATCACCAGGCTGGGCTGCATGTTCTCCACCGGGTGTTCGACGATTTTGTTTTCCTCGTTCCCGGTTTCCTCGTTGATCTCTTTCTTCAGCGTGGTCCCTTCCACGATATCACGGAACTCAACGGTTCCGTCGTACTCGCTGATGATCGGCTCGCTAAAGGGGTCAAAGCTCGCAATCGTCTCTTCCGCCGGAATTATCTGTCCTTCCTTGACGTGAAGTTCAGCGCCGTTTCGAACTTCGATACGCTGATCCTGGGCAACCAGGTAAAGAGTCTTCCCCTTGACTACGACATAGGCATTATCCTGTGCGACGATCTCCTCAGATCCTCGAATCAGTACGACCTGCCCCTTGACCACTTTCTCGGCGTCCTCAACTTGCAGGGTGTCGTTCTTCTTTATGTCGTAATCGGCAAGTACCCGCGAGGCGTAAATGAATCCTTTTCGGGTAAACAACACGCTCGCGTCTTCCAGCGTGACACTGCTCCCCTCCACCTTCCGAATATACGCCGGATATTTGAGATAGGTCCGGTTCTCTTCGCTGGTGTTGGTAGCGGCTCCACCAATATGAAAGGTACGCATCGTCAGCTGGGTGCCAGGCTGACCGATAGACTGCGCGGCAATAATCCCCACCGCCTCGCCAATATTGACGACTTTGTTGTCCGCCAGATTCCGTCCGTAACACTTCTGGCATACCCCGTAGTCAGCCTCACAGGTTAGAACTGTGCGAATCTTTACCGTTTCGATACCGGCGGACTCGATCTCTTCCGCGACCTCGTCAGTGATCTCTTCATTCACATCGACGAGAACCTCACCGGTGATCGGATGCTTAACCCGTTCCAGCGTGAACCGTCCCCGAATACGGTCCGACAGCGTCTCCACAACCTCTTCGCCGTCTTTCAGCGCGGTCATTTCGATACCGTTGATCGTTCCGCAGTCCTCTTTGGAAACCACCACGTCCTGCGCGATGTCCACAAGCCGTCGGGTGAGATATCCCGCATCGGCGGTTTTCAAGGCGGTATCGGCAAGTCCCTTCCGGGCGCCGTTAGTGGAGATAAAGAACTCGATTACTGACAGCCCCTCCTTGAAATTGGAGCGGATCGGCAGCTCAATAATGTCACCGGAAGGCTTGGCCATGAGGCCCCGCATTCCTGCCAGCTGGCGGATCTGTCCACGACTACCGCGGGCGCCGGAGTCCGCCATCATAAAGACCGGGTTGAAGCCGCCGCGGTCCTTCCGGAGGTGATCCATCATTTCATTGGTCAGATCTTCGTTGGTCTTACTCCAGACCTCGATAACTTTGTTGTACCGCTCGTCGTTGGTAATCACACCGGTCTGATACTGTGTCTGAATCGCGTTGACCTGATTGTTTGCGGTCTCGATCATGTCCGTTTTCACATCCGGAATCATGATGTCGCCGATACCGATCGTTGCCCCAAAGAGCGTGGCGTAACGGAAGCCCATGTTCTTAATCACATCAAGCATTTCCACCGTCACCGCCGGTCCGTAGTCATGATACACACGGCCGATCAGTTTCCGCAGCTCCTTGTCACCCATCGACTCGTTGACAAAGCCCACCTGAGAGGGAAACGCCTCATTTAAGAGGATTCGTCCCACCGTGGTCTCGATGAGTTCGTCGTTGATCCACACCTTTATGAGCGCCTGATAGTCAACAGACTTGGCATCCAACGCCAAGATTGCCTCTTCCGGGGAACTGTAGTATTTACCCTCCCCCTTGGCACCGGCGCGGTTCCGCGTGAGGTAGTTTATGCCAAGCACCATGTCCTGACTCGGAAACACGATCGGCTGACCGTTGGCAGGGTTCAAGAGGTTCCGCGAGGAGAGCATCAACGTCCACGCCTCGATTTGTGCCGCCTGTGTCAGCGGTACGTGGACAGCCATCTGGTCTCCGTCGAAGTCGGCGTTGTAGGCGTGACACACCAGCGGATGCAGTTTAATCGCTTTGCCATCCACCAGAACGGGCTCAAACGCCTGGATTCCGAGACGGTGCAGTGTGGGCGCCCGGTTAAGCATGACGGGATGCTCCCGCACTACCTCATCCAGGACCGCATACACTTCGGCGGTGGCCTGCTCCACCAGCGTCTTCGCGCGCTTGATGTTGTAGACAACGTCTTTCTCTACAAGCTTCTTCATGATAAACGGCTTGAAGAGTTCCATCGCCATCTTCGTGGGTAAACCACATTGGTGCAGTTTCAGCTCCGGTCCAACAACAATTACCGAACGGCCGGAGTAGTCTACACGCTTACCCAGCAGGTTCTGACGAAACCGACCTTGCTTACCCTTCAGCATATCCGAGAGACTCTTGAGGGGCCGGTTGCTGGCACCCTTCACCACTCGTTTTTTCTTACTGTTGTCAAAGAGGGCGTCCACCGCCTCCTGAAGCATTCGTTTTTCATTGCGAATAATAATATCGGGAGCGTTCAATGAGAGGAGGCGCTTGAGACGGTTATTCCGGTTGATCACCCGGCGATAGAGATCGTTCAGGTCGCTGGTGGCAAAGCGGCCTCCATCTAGTTGTACCATGGGGCGCAACTCCGGCGGAATAACCGGGATCACGTCCATCACCATCCAGGAGGGCTCATTGGTGCTATCCCGAAAGTTCTCGACGATCTCGATCCGCTTCAACAAGCGCTTGTCCGCTTTGGCTCCCTTGGAGACCATGATCTCCCGAAGTTCCGCGGAGAGTGCTTCCAGATCCAACTCCTCCAGGAGCGACCGGATCGCTTCGGCACCGATACCGGCGGAAAAGGACATGCCGTAGCGCTCCTTGGCCTCCATGTAATCCTCTTCGGAGAGCAGATCCATCTTGCGCAGGTCGGTGTCACCGGCATCAATGACGATGTACTTCTCGTAATACAGGATAGAGCGCAGATCGGAGACGGTCAGATCTAAGAGCAGGCCCATCCGAGACGGCACCGACCGGTAGTACCAGATGTGCGACACCGGGCTGGCCAGCTCGATATGTCCCATACGCTCGCGGCGCACCTTGGGATGGGCAACTTCCACGCCGCAGCGGTCGCAGATAACACCCTTATACCGGATGCTCTTGAACTTACCGCAGTAACATTCCCACTCTTTGGTAGTTCCGAAGATTCGCTCGCAGAACAGACCGTCCTTCTCAGGACGGAGCGTCCGGTAGTTAATCGTCTCCGGTTTCTTGACCTCGCCGTAGCTCCACGCCCGAACCTGTTCCGGTGAAGCCAGCTTGATCGTGATGTTGTCGAAATCTTGAATTTCGCGCATTCCGGTATCGCTCCTCTTAGAAGTTGCTGCCCTGGCGGTTAATCAGCTCCTCATCACGCTCGGTGAGGGGGACCTGCTTGCCTTTGCTGTCGTAGATCGACATGTCGAGACCGAGGCCCCGTAGCTCTTGGACCAGTACGTTAAACGATTCGGGGACGCCTGCGGCTGTAGAGGGAAGCCCCTTTACCACGCTTTCGTAGATCTTTGCCCGACCGTTCATATCATCACTCTTGATCGTGAGCAGCTCTTGCAGCGTATTGGCAGCCCCATACGCCTCAAGCGCCCAGACTTCCATCTCACCCAGACGCTGGCCACCAAACTGCGCCTTACCACCCAGCGGCTGCTGCGTTACCAGGGAGTACGGGCCGGTGGAACGGGCGTGCATCTTGTCATCAACCAAGTGGTGGAGCTTCAGCATGTACATCACGCCCACCATGACGGGGTTTTCAAACGCTTCCCCCGTGCGGCCATCAAAGAGTTCAGTCTTAGAGGTTGCCGGCAGTCCCGCCGCCTCGAGCTTCTCTGCGATCTGCTCATTGGTGGCGGACTCAAACACCGGAGTGGCGTACCACTCGTTCAGGTTGAGAGCCGCCCAGCCCAGCTCCGTTTCAAGAATCTGTCCCAGGTTCATACGACTCGGCACACCCAGGGGGTTCAAACAGACCTCCAAGGGCGTTCCATCGGCGAGATAGGGCATATCCTCTTCCGGGAGCACCCGGGCGATGACGCCCTTGTTACCGTGGCGACCGGCCATCTTGTCACCCTCGCGAAGTTTCCGCTTGGTGGCGATCATTACCTTCACCACTTGCTCTACACCGGGGGAGAGATCGTCTCCTTCACTGCGGCTGAGACGCTGCACATCAATAACGGTGCCCTCGACGCCGTGGGGCACCTTCAGCGAAGTATCGCGAACTTCCTTAGCCTTCTCACCGAAGATCTGGTTCAGCAGTTTGAACTCGGGAGTTGTCTCGGTGTCACTCTTGGGCGTAACCTTCCCTACCAGGATGTCGCTACTGCCGACTTTGGCTCCCACCCGGACGATGCCCTCTTCATCCAGCTTGGCCAACGACTTCTCGCTGACGTTCGGGATATCATTGGTAATCTTCTCGGGGCCCAGCTTGGTTTCGCGCACGTCGATTGAGAACTCTTTAATGTGGACGGAGGTGAAGATATCTTCCTTCACCACCTTCTCCGAGATCAGAATCGCATCTTCGTAGTTGTAACCGTTCCACGGAACGAATCCGACCAGGATGTTGCGACCCAACGCCAACTCACCCTTAAAGGTCGACGGCCCATCGGCCACGGGGTCACCAACATCCAGTTTCTGTCCCACCGTGACCACCGGCTTCTGCAGATAGCAGGTGTCCTGGTTGGTCCGTTGGTACTTCACCATGTTGTAGGTGTCCTGATCCTGCGCATCCCGTTTCGAATCGGGATCAACCACCACGAGCGTACTGGAGACGTAGGTTACGGTGCCCGCGCGTCGCGCCTTCACCAGCACCCCGGAATCGTAGGCGGTCTTGGCCTCCATCCCGGTACCAACTCGCGGCGGCTCCGGGAATACCAAGGGCACCGCCTGCCGCTGCATGTTGGAACCCATGAGCGCCCGGTTGGCATCATCATGCTCAAGAAATGGAATCAGTGACGCACTGACACTGATAATTTGCTTCGGCGAGACGTCCATGTACTGGATCTGTTCCGGAGAACGGGTGGTGTAGTCGCCGCTCTTCCGCACGGAGACCTGGTCCAACTCAAACTTGCCGTCTTCAGTAATCGGTGCGTTGGCCTGGGCGATATAGTACTTTTCCTCGTCCATGGCCGAGAGGTATTCCACTTCATGCAAAATCACCCCGTCTTTCACCGGTCGGTACGGCGTCTCCAGAAATCCGTACTCATTAACTTGCGTGTAGTTGGCAAGCGACACGATCAGACCGATGTTTGGTCCTTCAGGAGTCTCAATGGGGCACATCCGCCCGTAATGCGTGTAATGGACGTCACGAACTTCAAAGCCCGCACGATCCCGCGAAAGCCCCCCTGGCCCCAGTGCGTTAAGGCGCCGCTTGTGAGTCAGCTCAGACAGGGGGTTCACCTGGTCCATGAACTGCGACAGCTGCGATGAGCCGAAGAACTCCTTAATCGCCGCAACAATCGGCTTGATGGAGATGAGGTCTTGCGGCTTAATCGTTTCCGTCTCCTTTAGAGACATGCGGTCTTTGGCGATGCGCTCCATCCGGCTGAAGGCGGTCTTCAGCGAATTAGCAAGCAACTCACCCACCGATCGAATACGGCGGTTACCGAGGTGATCAATATCATCTACGTTCTGTTCGCCGATATACACCTTGATCAGAAATCGCATCGTATTGACGATGTCTTCCTGGGTCAGGATGTAGTCCTCCGGCGGTTCTGCGTAATCAAATTTCTTATTCAGTTTGTAGCGGCCGACACGACCCAGGTCATAGCGGCGGGAGGAGAAGAACATACTGAGAAAGTCCCGTTCAGCACTTTCCATGGTAATCGGCTCACCGGG
>CAYQRW010000012.1:0-6342 GCA_964419735.1 uncultured Spirochaeta sp. | reverse complement strand
GCCAACACCCGGCCACTCAACTGCTCCCGCAGTTCCCGACTGTCCTTGAGATCAGCCTGTTCACTGCGATAGAACAGAGCGATAATCTTCTCACGGGTATCATACCCCAGGGCGCGCAGAAAGAGCGTTCCCAAGATGCGCTTCTTGCGGTCGATCTTGGCATAGATGAGATCTCGCTTCTGATCAATCTCAAACTCGAGCCAGCTGCCGCGATAGGGAATGATCCGAGAACTGTAGACACCCTTCTCGTGAGAGAAGATCACTCCGGGGCTGCGGTGAATCTGGCTCACCACTACCCGCTCCGCGCCGTTTATAATAAAGGTGCCCCGCTCGGTCATCAGCGGAATATCACCCATGTAGATATCTTTCTGTCGGATTTCGCCGGTTTCCAAGAATATCAGATTGATCCGGGCCTTAATCGGCACGGCGAAGGTGGTGCCTTTGTTCTTGCACTCCACCTCGCTCATCTTGATATTTGGCTCATCGAGGATATAGTGGTCAAACTCCAAACGAAGGTCTCCGGAGGGGCTTTCAATGGGAAACGTCGCCTCGAAAACCTCCTGAAGACCTTGACTGAGCGGTGGATTACCGGCGAGCATCAACTCCCGCTGAAGAAACCGTTCATAGGACGAGAGCTGAACATCAACCAGATTGGGCAGCTCCATTACTTTGGGACCGGCGGTCCCGACTTCAACCCGGTTGATAGTCTGTTCTCTGTCAAACATGCACACCTCCCGAAAACGGCTTATGACAAAAATGCACCACCGGCGTACGGATACACCGGTGGCGTTGGAGATAGAAAAACTGGTTCTGAGATCGAAAGACCTTACTGAACGACGATTTCAGCGCCGGCTTCCTCAAGCGTCTTCTTAATCTCGGCGGCCTCTTCTTTGGAGACCCCTTCACGTACAGGCTTGTCACCCGTCTCAACGAGTTCTTTCGCCTCCTTCAGGCCCAATCCGGTAACGACCGTGCGCACCGCCTTGATCACCTGAATCTTGTTACCGCCCTCTTTGACACCCTTCAGGATGACGTCGAACTCAGACTGCTCTTCCGCAGCCTCAGCTTCGGCTCCACCACCACCACCGGCAGCGGCGACAGCTACGGGGGCCGCAGCGGTTACACCAAACTTCTCTTCCATCATCTTGACCAGCTCACTGACTTCGAGCACGGTCATTCCTGCAACAGCTTCGAGGATATCCTCTTTCGTTATGTCTGCCATATTACCTTCTCCTTTTCATGATTCCGACGATAGCAGGCAGCCGAAGCGAAGACTAACGTCGGTAGATTACAGCCAAATCGGGGCGCGAACCCCGCGTTGTCTCCCAAATTGCTCCGACGATTACTCCGACTTTGCGTCGGCCACAGCCTGCATGACGCGAGTAATCTTAGTGGGCACTCCATTGAGCGCGTACACCAGGTTCTGCAGCGGCGCCTGCATAACACTCATCAACTGGGAGTACAGCGCCTCCCGGCTGGGGAGCTTGCTGTACGCTTCAGCCTGAGCTGCGTCATACACGGTAGCCCCAACCAGCGCACCCTTCACTTCAACAGAGTTTTCCTTGGCGAAATCAAAGAGCGCCTTCACCACCGGTGCGGAGTCACTGTTCGAAATCGCCACGGCCGTAGGCCCGACTAGATAGTCGGAAACATCAGGCTTCTCCATCTGCTGAAACGCGATCTTGGCAAAATTGTTCTTCACCACCTTAAACTCGGCGTTCATTTCACGCAATTGCGTGCGCAAACGGGTAATCTGATCCACGGTAAGACCGCGGTAGTTGGTAAAGATAAAGTCACCGGCATCGCCGAACTGCTCTTTCAGCGCGTCTACAGCAGCAACTTTGCTGTCATTAACCTTCGTCTGATAGCCTTCCATCACTTACTCTCCTACCACCACGCGAACGCCGGGGCCCATCGTCGATGACACCGCCACCGACTTCATAAACACACCTTTGGTCTCAGCTGGACGGCGCTTGGACACCTCGTTCAGTATCAGCTGAATGTTCTCCACGATCTTTGCGGTGTCCATCGACACCTTACCAACCGCAAGGTGCACAACTCCCGTTTTGTCCGACCGAAACTCGACGCGACCTTTCTGGAGCTCCGCGACCGCTGCAGCCACATCCATGGTAACCGTCTGCGTCTTCGGGTTAGGCATAAGCCCTCGACGACCGAGCACCGGACCCAGACGTCCAACGTCCTTCATCATGTCCGGCGTGGCCACGGCAACATCAAAGTCCAGCCATCCGCCCTTGATCTTCTCGATGAGGTCGTCATCACCGACGAAGGCGGCCCCTGCCTGCCGCGCCTCTTCCGCCTTATCACCCTTGGCAAAGACAAGAATACGCTTCTCACCTTTGAACTGGTTCGGCAGAACCAAGGTATCACGCACGGTTTGACTCTTCTTCAGGTTGAGCCGCATGGAGAGTTCCACCGTCTCGTCAAACGTGGCGGGAGCCACATCTTTTACCAACGTTACCGCTTCACCTACTTCGTACTCGCGGGTCCGGTCGACCTTGTTGAGCGCGTCCTGATACTTCTTTCCACGCTTCATCGACTTAGCCCTCCACCGTTACGCCCATTGCTCGGGCAGTACCGGCGATAATCTTTACCGCCGCCTCAATATCATTTGCGTTGAGATCTTCCATCTTCGTCTGCGCAATCTCTTCCAGCTGAGCCCGAGTGATCTTGCCGACTTTCGTCTTGTTCGGCTCCGGGGAACCTTTAGACAAGCCGATTGCTTTCTTGATAAGAACAGCCGCCGGCGGTGTCTTGGTTATAAAGGTAAACGATCGATCACCATAGACGGTGATTACTACCGGGATAAGAATTCCCGGCTCATACCCTTTTGTTACATCGTTGAACTGCTGAACAAACTGCGGAGCGCTTACCCCGTGCGGTCCCAGAGCGGGCCCCACCGGCGGAGCGGGTGTCGCCTTACCGGCAGGCACTTGCAGCTTAATCTGCGCGGTTACCTTCTTCTTTGCCATATGGCCTCCTCTGTGGTACATACGCCCCGAGGTAGTGATTCTACGAATCACACGCCCCGGTGACTCCCACGCGACTCATCATGGGACGAGCCGCTTTCCAGATCACCTCGCGCAGAACAGGCGCGAGGAGTAACGTCTTATAGTTTCTCCACTTGGAGGAAATCCAGCTCTACCGGAGTGGATCGTCCAAAAATGCCCACGGTCACGCGAATTTTTGCGCGCTCCGGATTCACTTCCTCAACGGTACCGGTAAACGTATTGAACGGTCCATCGATAATGCGCACCGTCTCCCCCGCCACGAACGTTTCCTTGGGTTTAATCGAGCGGTCACCCTTAATCTCGCCGGTCTTCTGTAAGATGGACCGCGCCTCTTCCTGAGAAATGGGCTGCGGTTTGGATCCCGGACTGGATCCGACGAAACCGGTAACACCATTGATTCGGCGAATTTCGGAAAGGACGCCTTTCCAGCCGGCGTCCGGTAAGTCCATTTCCATCAAGACGTAGCCAGGCAAGAACTTCTTGTTGGTGACGCGCTTTTTGCCGTCACGCACCTCAACAACCTGCTCCGACGGCACTTTAATATCGAGGACCGCATCACCGAGCTTACCTTCTTCCATCATCATGCGGAGGGTGCGCTCAATTTTGTTCTCGTAGCCGGAATAGGTATGTAAGACGTACCAGTTTCTTGCCATAGTGGAAATGATCCTGTTCCCTGCTTTAGAAGAGCAGGTCGATGCCGCTCAGAAACAGGTAATCCAGCAATCCCAGCAACGCGGCAAAAATCATCACGGAGATGAGAACGACGCGGGTGGAGGAGCCAACCTCTTCGCGCGACGGCCAGGTTACTTTTTTTAGCTCGGCATAACTGTCCTGAAAAAAGGCGATAATTCGCTTCACCAGTTGCTCCTCAATAAAACAAACAGCCGTCTACTCTCCTGTGCTTCGGCACGTACAGGCCAGGCAGGACTCGAACCTACAACATCCGGTTTTGGAGACCGGCGCTCTACCAATTGGAGCTACTGGCCTAGGAGCGGACGGCTATTTCCGCACAGCCCTCGATCGGACTTGAACCGATGACCCCATCCTTACCATGGATGTGCTCTACCAGCTGAGCTACAAGGGCGCGATTTAGGCTCGAAGGAACATAGCAGAGCCACAGGAAACTGTCAAGTCAAGAAAAATTCGGAGAGTTCTGCTTGACCCAGTCGCGAATACGTTCGTCGGTGCGATCAGCTTGGTTGTCCTCATCCAGAATCAGCCCAATAAATCGGCCATCCCGGACCGCCCGGGACGAGGTAAACGTGTATCCCTCCGTGTCGGTTCCTCCGACGATCGTCCCGCCGTGCCGGGTCACGGTATCATACAGAATCGCAATACTATCACAAAACGTCTCCGGATAGTTTTCCTGGTCGCCCACGCCCACCAGGCCGACCCGCTTCCCGGAGAAGTCCATTTCTTCCACGTTAGGGAAGAATTCTTCCCAGTCATCCTGGAGATCGCCCACACCCCACGTGGAGGAGACGAAGATGAGATCGTTCCGCTCCTCGATCAGCTCCGGCGTGATCGTGGACACGTTGAAAAGCTCTGCCCGCTCAGGTCCGAACGCTGCGGCAAGTCGTTGAGAAACGTATTCGGTGTTTAGAGTGGACGATCCATAGATGATCGCTACCATGCGTGCCCCCTGACGGATGATTGCTGTTTGTTATGTAGTCTGAATATATTGTGATCCAAATTCAGCCGTCAACGGCGATAGGCGATTCCTCGGCAGATATCACACGAGACCGGTCAACGGTAATCACCGCGCGAACTCCGCCCGTGCTCAAATTGGAAAGGTGGACCGGGATACCATGCATCTCCGAATGCCAACGAATACTGGCAAGTCCGATTCCACTGCCCTGGGCCTTGGTGGTGTGCCCGATACCGACGCCGGAACAGTACAAACAGTTTCCCGCACGTCCCGTACCACAGTGGTGACAGAACGGGAGCCCGGGGCCGGTATCTTCGATCTGAATCCTGACTCCCTCAGAATCAACGTGTGTCGATACAGAAATTCGCCTGCCACCAGCTCCTGACGCAGAGTTGGTTCCCCCTCGGTCCATAAGCGCCTCACAGGAGTTGCTAATCAAATTCTCCAGAATTGAAACCACCGGAGCCGGTGGAACACGCACCATGAGCGGCTCCTCCGGCAGAGACATATCGAAGCTGATTTCGCGGCGGTAGGTGAGATTGGATTGGAACACGTACAGCGCGGATTCGAGCAGCGTGCGCAAATCTCCTTCTTCTTCCTCATACCGTTGCGCCGCAGTGGTGATCAAGGTGATGCGCTCGATTCGTCCCGCGAGCCGCCGCACGTAGGAGCGATAGCGTTGGACCTGAGTCGCACCGATCGGCTCGTCCTGGCTGAGCGCAAGATACTGGCCGAAAGTATCGAAGAGCGCCAGATCGTTCTTGAAATCATGGACGATTCCCGTTACGTTGCGGCCGAATTCCCGAAACGGCTGTTCCTCCTGGTAGGTAGATTGAAGTTGCGCATGCCGCTGCTGCAACCGGAGAAACTCGTTTTCGAAGACCCAATATAGTACCGGGATCGCCACAAGAATCGCGACAATCTGATTGACGACGCGGTCGATGCTGATCTTGTCCGTCAAGACATATCCCAGCAGCCGGGCCAGGATCAGAACAGCAAAGACCGCACCGATTTTCATGATCGGCCGTGTGCCAAGCATGCCGTACTTGTAGGCAAGCGCCGCCGCGATCAGAAATACCAGGTCGCCGCCGAGCTCCCGCGGGGCAATATAGCCAACCACCGCTGTCCCCAAGGCCATGAGCGTGAGAATCTGCGCACCTCGGGACACCCGGTTCTCCGGCACACCACACAACACCAGAAAGAGCCCGGCGAAGATCGTATAGATGACTGCCGTAGGGGATTGAAGCAGGGAGAGCGTGTGAAAATCCGGGGTGGTGAGAGCCTGTTTCACCGTCAGGGTAGCCACGAAGACCGCCAGGAGCAAGGCAAAGAGGATATTGATCTGGCGAAATCTGTTTTTCAACGTCATAGGCGATGTGATCGTCCGTCCGACATATCCACCTTCATACTCACCTTAGTGTGTTACATGACTCTGGTCAAATTTTTGCCCGCAACCAGTGAAGCTGTCGGCCCAGTTATTCCTTGACCTTCCTGGTCATATTTTTAT
The DNA here is from genome assembly GCA_964419735.1 of uncultured Spirochaeta sp. Lineage (GTDB taxonomy): Bacteria > Spirochaetota > Spirochaetia > DSM-27196 > Alkalispirochaetaceae > Alkalispirochaeta. Next base: position 158 of record CAYQRW010000012.1, on the reverse strand, counting down.
ACTGACAGATGCCGCCCCGAGCAAGTACATTGGAGCATACGGTGAAACAGACAATACAGACACGGACCGGATTTACGGTCCATTCGGTTCGGGAGCTAAGTGCCAGCACCTATGTGCTTCGCTTCGACCGAAACGGATTGCACTACGAACCGGGGCAG
>CAYQRW010000011.1:0-28623 GCA_964419735.1 uncultured Spirochaeta sp. | reverse complement strand
CACACGGGGAGGAGTACGCGATATGTCCAGTTATCTGTTGGTGATTCCCGCCGTCCTGTCCGTCTTCGCGGTGATCACCGGCCACACCCGCAGCACCGGACGGGAGTTCGTCAAAACAGCGACAACCCTCTCACTCTTCACGATCGTGGTGCTGCAGGGCACCGCCACCGGCTGGAGTGGGTTCACGGTGCCCTTTGCGGTGTCGCTGCTGTGTGCATCCGCCGCCGATTACCTGCTGGCAACGCAGCACAGGGAGTGGTATTTCCGGGCGGGATTATTTGGCTTTCTGATCGCCTACGGGATTTACGGAGTTGTCCTCCACATGGCGGCCGGCCTCTCGCTCCTGTCCGCCGGGGTGTCAGTGGCTATGCTGGCCATCCTGGTTATCCAGTACCGCACCTTACCCAATCTGCCGGCGGATCTGAGAGTTCCGGTAGTGATCTATATGGTAGTCGTCTCCCATCTGGTGGTAGCCGGCGGAGCCTACGCGAACGCAGTATTTGGGACCGATCCAGGGGTCGCCGTGCTCGTGATTGCGGCGGTGCTTGGCATTTACATCTCCGACAGCTTCATCGCCCATAATCTGTTCCGCCAACCGCTGAAGAACGATGAACTGTGGATTCTCCCCTCGTATTTTGCAGCCCAAATCTGCATGACCTGGGTGGTGCTTCTGGTGTGATCCTCCGGTCCCTGACGCCAGGAAGATGGGGCCTCACTCCGCCGCAGCCGTTACGTACTCCACCAGCGCCTCGGCGTAGCCGTCGGTGTTGTCGGCATCGCTCATGATCGCGATAAACGCCTCAGCCGGAGGGTCATCCCCGTGGGCACGGCGATAGTCCTCCACCACATTCACTCGGTGTTCCTGCCACAAACCCACCTCACGCTCTCCGTAGTTCTTCACGTAGAACTGGATTCGCTTCGAATAGAGACTTCCAAAGGGCTCCGAGCCGTAGTCCTGGGTGGCCCAGACGTAGTTCAGGGCGCTCGTGGGAGGCACCTCGCCGTGCTGCTTCTCCTGTCGTCCGGCCCACACGCGCAACCACCACGGGAGGTCGTCCACCTCATGGCGAAACGCTACCATCATGCGGATAGACGTGTCTTCGCTGAACAGGCTGCGGAGATTCGCGGATTCGAGTGGTTCGAGTAGCTTCCACCGCCAGGAGACGATCGGCGTTTCGTAGATGTTGATCGGGTCCTCTCGAATAATCATGGAGGCACTTCCATCGGAGATGACGCGCAACACGTCCCGATCCTCATAGGCTACCGGATCGAACTGTGACGGCGGCAGGTCCTCTTCAAAATTGATCAGCCGCCACCCGGCCAGCGAGGCAAACCTGCTCTCGAAGCCCTGCGCTCCCAGGGGAAGAACCGTCACGCCCAGCAGCCCCAGCACCACGACACATAAACGAAGCATACTGGGACATATATGTAGCAGATAGTGCGCGCCGGTACAACGCCTCATTCCTCCGCGGTATCCTGGCTATCGCCTGCCGGGCGATCCGCTTGGCGTTGCGCCGAGAGTTGAGTAGCTTTGACCATACCATGAAGAAGTTGCTATACATTGCCCTGGGAATTGTCGTGATCGCCGTGGTGGCTGCAGGAGGATACCGCGTCTACCTGGGAATTCGAGCGGGAGACGGAGAGATATCCCGAGAGGTTCAGGCGGAACGCTCCTTCAATACGAGTGACAGCAGTGGTTCGGAAGACGAACCGGCGATCGGTATCGTTCAGTACGGGGTCACCTCAGGGGAAGGCGGCGATTCCCAGGCACAGTTTCTGATCGAGGAAACGATCTTTGGGCGCGAAAACATGGTGGAAGGCACCACCCGCCAGATAGATGGGTCGTTTTTGATTGACTACGAGGACCACGAGGTCCGGGTGGGACAGTTTGAAATCAACGTGCGCGACATCACAACGCGCAGCCTCGATGTGGATATCGAGAGTCGCGGCTGGACCGACAGCGAACGGGATACGGTGATCCGCGCGGAAATACTGCAAAGTGGACAGGATCAGTATGAGTTCTCCACCTTCGACCCCTCTGCGGTTTCCGGTGTACCGGAAGATTTTGGTCCGGGGGACACGCTTGATCTGGTAGTCACCGGCGATCTCACAATTCGCGGCGTTACCTCCCGCGTCGAGTTCGATATGCAGTTGAACCTGGATTCTGATGAGCTCATCAGCGGCACCGCCTCCACCACCGTTTTGTGGGAGGACTTCGACATAACGATCCCCTACGTGGGCGGTGGATCGGATGTGGGGGCCGTCTCCGACTCGGTGGAGTTGCGGTTGGAGTTTACCGCCGAAGAAGAGGGCCGCGTGGGTATTTGACCCCCAGCGGACCGGAATCCACCTACCGTTCCACGGTAAAGCGCACCCCCGCTCGCGTGAGCCGCTCTGCCAGTTCCTGACCGAGCGCGGCGGCCGGGGTGAGTACTCCGCCCCGGGGACGCCCGCCCATCCCGGTGGCCCGCGCCTCTTCCTGACCCCGCTCCGCCGCCCGCGTCTGACACAGGAGGATCGCGGTCTCCCCCAACATGATTGCCGTCGCGCCATAGCCGGGGTCCCGGTCCGCGGCCACGCTCACCACACTTTCGCCGGTCTCAGGATCTTCGATCTTCACCTCAAAGCTGCCTCCCTCTTCCTGGGCCAGCTTGGGTCCCTCTCCGGGCTTGGGAAACAGTGTGGCGGAAATCAACGCGCGAGTGGGGGGAAAGGCGATCAGGGCCGGACCGATACGCGCAAGCAGCCGGACTGCGAAGGCCGTAAGAAACCCCCGCCCACCACGGGGAAGCAGAAAGATCTCCCGGTAGTCAAAATCTCTCCCCCAGGGATAGCCGGTGAGGGCGTTAGTCCGATAGACCACCCGCCGATTTACCTCCTCCATGACAAAAGGCACGGTCCATGCCCCGGAAGCCGCGTCCCGCCACCGCAGGCGAGGCGCCGGGCTCCCCGGCGGAGTCCAGTCGGGCTCCAAGCTGTGCGGGTCTTTCAGGAACTCGCGAATCCCCGGCTCCCGCGCCGCTTCTCTCACGAGCTGTACCATGCTGTCCAGCGTGCCGCGGCTTACTCCCCCGGCCTGCCGGTGCACCCGCAGACGCAATTGGCCCGCCGGGTGCCCGTGTATCTCCCGGAGCCGGGTCTGCGCGAGCAGGACGCCCAGGTCGCTGGGAATGCTATCGAAACCGGCGGCGTGAATAATCCGGACGCCCTGCTCCCGGGCAGTCTCATCAAAGCGATCGATCATGCGCCGCATCCATTGCACCTCACCGGTGAGGTCGCAGTAGTCCGCCTGCTCCTGGACGCACGCCGCCACCACCTCCGTGCCGAGGCGGGCGTAGGGGCCCACGGTGGAGCAGAGCACCGAACTCTCTCGGGCAAGGCGCGCGAGCGCCGTGGCGTCGTCGGTGGATGCTACCCGGATCACGGGGGGATCAGAGCGCTCACCCGATTCCTGAGTGCGCTCATCTGAGCGCTCCGGGGAGGCCGCCTGAACGAGTTCCTGGGCGAGCGCTTCCAGACGCGCACGATTGCGGCCGGCGATCGCCAAGGTGAGGCCCTCCTGGCGGCAGCGGCGGTAGAGATGTCGGGCGGTGAGACGTCCCACAAACCCGGTAGCACCGAGCAGGGTGATGTCTATCCGTGAATCGGTAGCCATGGTTCACTCCTGCAGTGAAGGTACATGCGGGAGGACGAGAATGCAAAGGCGCGGCCCGCGGCCGGGGCGATACCTGCGGCTCGCACCTACGGCTCCGACTTGGACGTCGAGTGAATCGCCTCCTCCCAGGATGTGGTAATCATGCGGCCGAAGTTCTTCTGCAAAATCGCCGTGAAGCTCATGAGCAGGTCGTTGTCGTAGCGCAGACGCGCCTGATCCTCAGGCAGCAACAGCGTCCACGGCTCAGTCATCAGTGCCGAAGCCAGATTGTCTAGCGTTTCCGCGGACACCCATTTTCGCGCTTGTTCGATGTCGTTCATGTGTCCCGGCGAGATGTGGGCCGCCTCGGCGAGCCGTTGTTGACTGTACCCAAGGCGCTCTCGGGCGGAGCGAAGGTTGTACGCCAACAGGTTTTTCAGGTCTTTCAGGTCTTCAATTCTCGAATTCATTTCTGTTGCGTATCTTTCACGCCTCTCTCAACGTTTTCAATATGCTTATAGCGACTTATCAGTGTTGCCATGAGCGTATATGCGGTATAAACTAGAGCTCTGTTAGCGGAAGTCACCGCATCAGTAAAAAGTAGTGCGATGGATTTTCATCATGATCAACCACTGGGAGGAACGCCGTGATGGCGCTTGTGTTGACCGAACTACGGTTACTGATATGACCTCGCTCACTGACAAGAAGTATCACACCGCCGCGGAGCTTATTCGCTCATGTTGTCGAGCCCGCACCTGCACTATACATATATATACCACTCCGGGCGACGGTTTTCCACAGGCGGTACACGCCGGAGTTCCCGATGGCAGCGAACATGCCGACGGGTCCGATGGCGAGCCTGCAACGGCCGGATCAGCGGCAGAGCACATGGCATCTGCCACGCAGGTGACGCCGATTCTACATCCCGTCTCCGGTGAGCAGTTGGGACATGTCCACGTCACCGGCAGTGACGGAGATGGCGTCGCGGGCACGCCTCTCGCCTCGGAGGCTGCGGGGCACCTGATCGACCACATCGCGATCTCTATCGCCCACGACCGTCCCCTGCTCAACGCCCAGCGCACCGCGGAAGACGCGCACCTGCGCCTCCGTGAGGCAAACCACCGCATGAAGAACGCCCTCCAAACGGTGGAAAGCCTGCTCTCGCTCCAGGCGGCGATGCAGCCGGAGGGGTCCGCGCGAGCCGTCCTCCGTGAGGCAACCCAACGGGTGCGTACGGTCCAAATTCTGTACAACCGGCTCTCGGGCGGAGATGGACCGGACGGTTCCGCGTTGTCGCTGGATATGTACCTCAACGCCATTGTGGAATCGCTGGCAGAGGTCTATCGTCTCGATCCGCCGGTGAGGTGGTTGGTGAACGTAGAGGCGATCAAGATGTCGGCGGAACACCTCTCATCAGTGGGACTCATCCTCAATGAGGTGGTGTCCAACGCCTTGATTCATGGATTCACTTCCCACCCCCCGGATCCGCCCACCATCGAAGTATCGGCTACCCGTCGCGGAACCGAGCTCGAGTTGTGCGTGGCCGATAACGGCGTCGGCATCCCGCAGGACTTTGAACCGGGCGAGTCCGCCGGCCTGGGCACCACTATCGTGCAGCTCCTCACCGAGCGTCTCGGCGGCACGCTGACCTATGAGAACCGGGGAGGAACCACCGTCACCGTATCGATCCCGCTGGGCGCTATGAGTAGTGACCTGCCGTAAAGAATTGTGGCCTCCAGCATAAGAACTCAGTAGGTCAGCTTCTCCCACACCGCAAAATTGCAATTTCGGATGACCTCCTGTAGTATAAAATGAGAAAAAGTGGACAATCATGGGTAGGTCCGATTCTCAGCTTGAAGAACTCGCAGCCGTAAACAGATTTCGATCACGCCGTGGCCGCGTGCTCGTGGTCACCATGGGGTACGTGGGAGCACTGCTCGTGGTGGTAACGGCTATGATCATCGGCTACCGCTCTCAATCTCAGCTTCGCCTCCAAGAGCGTACCCGTGAGCTTGAAGTGGCGTACGAGTCCGTGACCTCCACGATTGCCGCAACTCCGGAACTCTTCTACGCCCAAATCGCCGACGATCCTGAGGTGACCGGACGCATGCAAGCTGCTAACCGAGCTGACGATCAGGAACTGCGCCGTCTCAATCAGGAACTGTTAGCCTACCTGCAGGATGAGTATGCGATCCTTGAGGAGCTTGACTTCCGGCAGTTGCACTTCCACCTGGCAGACAATCGAAGCTTCGTACGTTTTCATCGTCCCGATCGTTTCGGGGATGATCTTACCGAGGTCCGGGCAACTGTCCGCGCGGTAAACGCCACCCAAACACCGGCCTACGGGTTCGAAGAGGGCAAGATCTACAACGGTTTTCGCTATGTGTATCCTATGTTTCACGAGGGTGAACACGTGGGCAGCGTAGAGGCAAGTATTAGCTATCGGGCAATTATCTCCCGCATGCGCAGCAGCCATCCCTTAGCCTATGATTTCATTCTTTCCACCGAAGTTATCGAGCGCAGTCTCTTTGAGGATGAGTTGGACAACTATCAGACAGGTTGTTTCAGTTCCCAATTTGCACGGGAGACGGGATCTCATCCACCCAATACGCACGCCATTCTCGGTGTGAGCTTCGCGTGTATCGTGGAGGAAGGGAGTAACAGTCAAGAACTGGTGGCACACCTCGAGTCGTACCAGACAGCGTCGATTCCCCTGACGGTCGAAGGGGTACCGATAGCCGTATCCCTCTTGCCCCTACAGACCTACGAGGGACCTCACGTGGCGTATATCCTCGGTTACTCCCGGTTCGACGAAATCTCGACGCTGCGTGCGTTCTTCGGGGTATTGGGAGCGATTCTGGGACTGCTTACCACTCTTGCGTACGGACTGTTTCTCCGAATAACCATACAGCGTGAACGCGTTCTCGCCGTGAGTAAAGATCTACAGCAAACGATCGCAGCCAAGGATAGATTCTTTTCAATCGTATCCCATGACCTGCGAGGACCGATCGGGTCCTTAGCCAGCCTCGCGGGCATGCTCCAGGAGGAGCTTCAGGCAGCGGGAACCATCCCCGACAGTACCATTGAACTGGCGGAGGTGATTGCCGAAGGGGCGGAGAACTCCTCGCAGCTGCTGATAGACCTGTTGGATTGGTCCCGATCCCAGCGCGGTGATATTCCGTTCCATCCCACTACCCATCGGTGCAACGATATTGTGGAGGAACAGCTCTCAGTTCTGCGACGAACGGCCACTGAGAAAGAGATCACCCTCAGCAATCACACCGGCGAAACCACCGTCTTTGCCGATGAGTACATGCTCAAGGTGATTATCCGGAACCTGGTCTCCAATGGGATTAAGTTTACTCCGGAGGGGGGCGCCGTGACGGTAGCGGCAGAAGAGACCCCGCAGGGCACGCTGCTTTCGGTCACGGACACCGGTGTGGGAATGTCCGAGGAGCAGCAAACCGCAATTTTCGATTGGTCGGTGAAGAGCTCAACGAAGGGGACTCGCGCCGAAGCGGGTACCGGTCTGGGACTCACCGTGTGCCGCGAGTTCGTCCACAGACATGGCGGAACCTTGTCAGTTGACTCCCAAGTGGGCATCGGTTCCACGTTCCGCGTGTACTGTCCCAACCAATGATTGCGTCCCGGGTCGGCATCCGAACTACCTAACGCCGGTAGTGATTCCGCACCGCGGCGATCGCGGCGGCGAGGCCTTCGGCGTATTGATTGGACGATATCCGCATCCCCAATACCTTGCGTCCCGGTCCGCGTCGGCCTTCATCTCCACGCCTTGGTCGCGGCACGAGAATATCCCGATAGCGATTGGTAAACGCCACGTCGGATATCATACCGATCTGGTCCCAGGCGTAGTGACCGGAGCGCCGCCGAAAACCGTCCACGGCGTCGATCTGGAGTCCATCGGAATCGGCGTGTACCGCGATCGCCACCGGGCGCGCGGCTTTTGCCATAATTGCCAGTATCAGGGCGCCCAGTAGCAAGGCGGTAGTAGGCAACGGAGGGATGGCAATTACCAACACGATCAGCAGCACCGCGAACCCCCGCCGCAGCCGCCGCACCGGCCGGTCTCCGCGCACGTGAATACAACTGAGGGTGCGGTCTTCGTCTCGCGCAAGAGAGGTAGCCGGCTCCGTGGCGCGGCTCACACGCTTCAGGAGCGGGCGCGGGTCCTGCTCCCTGCGAGTATCCCACACGGAATCCCGGTAGCTCCGCAACCCGTCGAGATCTCCTTTGGCTACGGGGGCGTCGACAGACCCCTCGCTGGATGCCGGATTGGGTGATCCCGTATCGGGTTGTGTGGTTACGGAACTCAGCGCTTCATCGGCACGCTCCCGGGCGCTGCGCGTATCATAGACGGGAAGCTTGAAGCTGTACTGAAACCCCGGGAGTCCTGGTCTTCCATCTACTTCCAGGCGCCAGTCGATCTTGTTGCGTTCGGTGGGAAGCCGGGTCGTTTCCGGCATGTCCGCCGGTAACTCGTGGGCAACGTGCGCGGTCAGCACCGACCGGGATCCGGCGGACCCCAGCGACGCGGCAACCGAAACGCGATCCTCCCAGAGAATCTTCCGCGTGTACCTCAGCCCCCGATCATTGGTCGAGGATCGCTCGATCATTTTGTTGCAGGTAACCCGCACATCGAACTGAACGTTGCCGGCGGCGTGGCGCTCACCGTCGGCGCCGCTGTACAACACCGCTTGGAACCGCTCTCCCGGCTGTACCGGAACCGTAGCCGGCTTCAGGTGCACGCTCCGATACCGGCGCTCATGAAAGAGCCGCGGCACGAACCGAACCAGCATATAGATGCCGGGGCCCATAAACACCACCGCGAACAACCCCAGAATCGGATCACCGAACATCGTCACGAAGGTGATCACCAGACCGGACACGAGAACGAGCCAGATTACGCCAAAGATCGCACCAAAGAGCGCCCCGCTCCGGCTGGGCGCGATCGTTCCGTTGTGCCAGACGCGTTCCAGTTCCCAGGGTTCCGCGCTTCCCTCCATCAGTGCCTTATAGTTCCGACTCGCTACGCTCATGGGATAGGAAGATAGCACGGTTTGCCGATTCCTGATCACTGGCCTGATCACTGGCCTGATCACTGGTAGGAGCGGTGGCTTACGCCAGGTGACACTCCAGGCACAGCGGGAGATGGTCTGAGGCACGGCGGGCGGTATGACTGCGGTGCGCCCAGACCCGATCACGCCGCACCCGGCCGGACAGCCAGATCCGGTCCAGCGGGATGATCGGGAAGCGAGCGGGAAACGTACGCCGCGCCGCATGTTTGGAAAACGTGCGGTCCAGGCGCCGGAGAAAGGCGTTGGGCATCCGCCACTCGTTAAGGTCGCCCATGAAGATCACCGGTTCCCGGCGATGGTCGGTGTACGTGTTGATCGCATCCAGCAGGATCTCTGCCTGCGTTGAACGGGCCCACCCCTCAACCGCCAGGTGAGTAACGATCACCCAGATCGGAACCCCCTCCACCTTGAGCCGGGCAAAGATCGCCCGCCGCGCTTCTACCCGACGACCACTGCGCTCTGAGCCCCTGTTGTCGAGACTCAGATCTACGTGATCCAACAGCTCATGGCGCGTGACCAGGGCATTTCCGTAACTGCCCTGCTCGTCGGTGAGCGTTTTCAAGAAGAGCACCTGGTGGTCAGGAACCATCTCCTGGATCACCTCTACTACGCCGCGGTGATCCCCCACGTTGCGGCGTACTTCTTGCACTCCCAGAATGGACGGTGACACCTCGCGGATCACCCGACCGATCCGCTCCGGATCGTAGATGCCGTCGCTTCCCACGGCGCCGTGAATGTTGTAGCTCATGATCCGTTCCATTAGCGTCTTGAGTCTCCCGTTACCCAGTTGGCGGTCCGTTTTACCACCACCAGCAGTCCTCGGACCGAGGCAAAATAGACCACCACGAAGACTACGAACCAGATCGTGCTCATGAGTCCGGGGTCAGTGAAGACGTTGCGAATTACCTCCCCAAAAATTGAAAACGCCACGATCCCCGGCAGCAGCCCCACCGCCGATCCGGCCAGAAACTGGGCCGGCGAAAAGCCCAACAGACCGGTGACCAGATTCACCACCATAAAGGGGCCGGAAGGAACCATGCGGGAGATCGCCACCGCCCACAGGCCGTAGGGCTTAATCCGTTCCAATTGCGCCTTGACGCGGCGTACCGCCCGGTAGCGATCGGGCCAGGGGCTGGTGTGCAGCGCCAGACCGATTCCGTAGAAGATAGCCGCCCCGCTGAAGATGCCCAGCGTGGAATAGAGGATGCCCAGAAGCGGGCCGTGCAACGCCGAAAAGAAGACGATCGGCACCACGATCGTTACGAAGAACGTCATAGTTACCCAGAACGCCCCGATCGTCAGCAGGGCGCCCACCAGCGGCCGTTCACGGTTGATCTCCTCGATACGCTGCAGCACCACCCGGATATCGAGATCCGACCGCGCCGCATAGAAGAGCGCGCCGATCGCTGCAATCGCCACCAGGGAGATGATCCAGGCCCGCCGAGTGCGGGTGATTATGTCCCAGGGATTGAAGCGGGCGATCCGCTGCAAGACTGTCTCCTGGGGCGGCGGCTCCTCCATATCAAAGCGCTCGATGATCTCCTTGGGCATCCGCGAGGGCACCTCGGCGACAACGTGATCCCGACCATCCGTGAGGCCGATCCAGGTGGTGATACGCTCACGGAGCGCGGCGAGATAAGAGCCATCGTGGCGCTCAACCGCGCGGCGCCAGTCTTCCACGGAAAGTCCGGTGTGCTGGGCCAACAACCGATCTTCGATGGCGGCGATTCCAGTGGTGGGGGGGGCGCTGGAGGAGGGATGTGCGTCCTTAGTGGCCGCAGGATCTGCGTCCTTAGTGGCCGCAGGATCTGCGTCCTTAGTGGACGCGGGATCCGCGTCCGTTGTGGATGCGGCTCCGGCGGGCTCATCTCTGGGCACGTGACCGGGCGTATCGCCACAAATCGTGGCGTTGATCTCCGAGTCTAAGCTGAAGGAACGACGGCTGATGTTGGCGGAACCCAGCGTGATGAGCGTTCCATCAATGATCATCGTCTTGGAATGCACCTTGAGGGGAACCTGATGCTCATCGGTTGAAAACGGGTGGAAAATTCCCAGCCGGTGGTGGGAATCGTGTTCGATAAGTTGGGAGAGCTGCATCGCCGAGTTAACCCCCATCGTCATCCGACCCAACGCATCCGGGAGTTCCCACGACATAATGATGATCACCTCCGGCCCATTTGGATCCTCCAGCTGGGAAATGAGCGCTGCGGTGATTTCATCACTACTAAAGTACTGGTTTTCGATGTAGATGCGCTCTTCCGCCGCGTACAGGAGATCCCGATACAGATGGAAGATCTGGTGCAGGTCTTCATCATCGCGCTCAGGGTACACGCGGGTAAATGAAAGCAGCAGATCCTGATCGCGGAGGTCCACGGGGACGTACTCCAGCCACAGCTTCCGCGACCACTCATCACCCGGCGGGGCCCAGTCATCCTTGATGAGTCGATCCTGGACCGCCACCGCGAAGAGATCCCGCACCGCCGGGCCGGAGAACAAGAGCTGGGTATCGTGATACGGGACGTAGTGCTCGCCGTCGGGGTTGGTGCGCGCCGAGTTTTCGCCGCGGTGATCGACGGTATCCCACCGGTTGTGGGACAGATCGATGCCCCCGACGAAGGCCAATGTGTCATCAACAATTACGTATTTCTCATGGCGGGCGGCAAACGCTGAGGCCGCCGGCACCCGGAGGAAATCAAGATTATCCAGGGCCCGCGCCTGATCCTGAAACCATTCGGTGATGTACTGATCCGCGGCAAACACCGCCGGTGCCTGCCAGATCCGCAGCTGTATCCGCAGATCCGGGTGTTCCCGAGCGCGATCCACCAAGAGCTCCCCCAGAGATCGGCCCTGCACGCTATCGGCAGCACGGGATGCTGAACCGGTACCGGCAGGGTCGTCCCGCAGCAAGCGAATCCGGTCATCCAGACTCCATCCGACGATCAGAATACGCCGCTGGGCACGAGTGATCGCATCGCTCACGGCGGCGAAGTAGGCGGCGCTCTCCGAAAACACCGCCAGCTCCTGCGCGCGACTGCGGTAGGCGTAGTGAGTGCCCTGCTCCAGGTCTACGTGGGTCATACAGGTAGCAAGTTACCCCGCCGAGTGCACCAGCGTCGAGTAATGGCCCCCGGCCCTCAGTAGCTGCTGGTGGGTACCGCGTTCTACCAGGCGGCCATCGTCGATTACCAGAATCTGCTGGGCACTTCGGATCGTGGACAGCCGGTGGGCGATGACAAAGGAGGTGCGATTGCGGCTGAGCCGCACCATCGCCTCCTGAACGATCGCCTCCGTGCTGGAATCGATGTAAGAACTGGCCTCATCCAGAATCAGAATGTGGGGATCGCGCAAGAGCGCCCGGGCAAACGCCACCAGTTGGCGCTGGCCCAGGGAGAGCAGTCGGCCCCGCTCCCCTACTTCCGTGTCGTAGCCGTGGGGCAGGGACCGAATAATCTCGTCGATGCCCATTTCCGTTGCCACGGCGCGGACTTCGTCCTCACCGGCGCCGGGGGTCCCCAGTCGGATGTTTTCACTCACCGTGCCGGAAAACACACCGGCATCCTGCGCCACCAGCGCGATCCGGCTGCGATATCGGGACAGGTCCCACTCGGAAAGCCGCGATCCGTCCACGGAAACGGTCCCCGCCACCGGCTCGTAGAAGCGGCAGAGCAGATTAATGATCGTGGTTTTCCCGGAGCCCGTCTCCCCCACCACCGCATTCATGCCACCGGGGACGGCGTCAAAACTCACACCATGCAAGACCGGCTCCTCCGGATTGTAGGCGAAGGACACGTTCTGGAAGCGCACCTCCGCTGGCGACGCGGCGTGCCGCACCTCACGGCTGACACGCGGCGTGGCAACCCACTCCGAGGGAGACCCCGCTTCCACCGGTTCATCCATCATGGCGAAGATTCGTTCCGCCGAGGCCATCGCCCGACTCACCTGATTCAGCATATTGCTGATCTTCTGCAGCGGTTGAAAGAAGCGGTTCACATAGGAGAGAAACGCCACGATCACCCCCATCGTGATACTCCCGGTGGCCAGCAGCACGCCGCCTCCCACCAGCACCAGCGTCGTCCCGGTGAGCGCCAGCGTGGCCACACTCTGCCAGAACCAGGCGTTCAGCGGATAGAAACGGCGCGTCTCGTCGAAATACTCCTGGTTAATGGCGCGAAAGTTCGCGGTATTCAGATCCTCCCGGGCAAAGGCCCGGATCACTTTAATCCCGGAGATCGACTCATTGAGAAAGGCGTTCACCGAGGAGAGCGCCCGCTGAATCCGACGCCCGGCGCGGCGCAGCCGGCTCTGCAGGCCGAAGACGATCAGGACGAAGAGCGGCACGGTCACGACGAGGATCAGGCTCAGCCGCGGATCCAGGAAGATCATCGCCCCGGCGATGCCAAAGAGCATCAACACGTCCACCACCACGGTGTCGAGCCCCGCCCGGAGCAACTCTTCCAGCACCTGCACGTCATTGGTAAGGCGGCTCATAATCTGCCCGGTGCGATGCGTATCGAAGAAACGGAAGGATAAACGCTGCAGGTGGCCAAAGAGGTCTCGCCGCAGATCGTAGAGCAAGCGGTACCCGATGCGCATCATAAGCGTGCCCTGAATCCGTGCGGAAATGAACAGCACCCCCAGTACTGCCGCCATCACCGCCAGCAATCCCGGCAGCCCCTGCGGTTGCTGGACCGCAACATGATTGTCGATACCCCGCTGTACGAGAATCGGGATCGTCACCGTGGCAGCCACATTCACCACCGCCATCGTGTACATCACCGTCAGGCGCAGACCGTAGGGCCTGAGGTACGCCATGAGCCGTCGGAAGACGGACCAGTCGAATTTCGCTTCACTACGCTCTTCCTGCAGTGGCAGATCTCGCGCGCTGGATCGGGTGATCATCGGTACGGCTCCTCTCCCGTTTCCACCTGGGAGGCCGCCCGCTGTTGATCCCAGGTGCGGCGATACAGATCGTTGCGCTCGAGCAGTACATCGTGGGATTCCACATCCTGCACCGTGCCGTCGTTGAGCACGATAATGCGATCCGCCAGGGACAGGGTGGACAGGCGCTGCCCCACGATAATCGTGGTGCGGTCATGCATGAGCCGCCGCAACTGGTCTTGAATGTGGCGCTCGGTCACCGCGTCCAGACTTGAGGTGCAGTCGTCCAGGATGAGAATGCGCGGGTCCTGCACGATCGTCCGGGCGATCGCGATCCGCTGCCGCTGCCCGCCTGATAGCCCCACGCCATGTTCACCAACCAGCGTCTCATAGCCCTCCGGCAGGGAGCGAATAAACTGATGAATCTCCGCGGCCCGGGCGGCGGCAACGATCGCATCCATATCCGCGTCGGGCCGTCCAAAGCCGATATTCTCACGAATCGTTGCGGAGAATAGAAACGTCTCCTGCAACACCGTTCCCACCTGACTGCGCAGCGTCTCCAGCTCCCACTCCTCAATGGGAATGCCGTCGATGCGGATTTTCCCCTCCGTGGGCAGATAGAAGCGGGGTACCAGCGAGATCAGGCTACTTTTCCCGGAACCGGTGAGCCCAAACACTCCCACGTGGCTTCCCGGAGCCAGCGAAAAACTGACATCATCCAGCACGCAGGGTCCGTTGTCGTAGCGGAACGATACGTGATCAAAGGCAAGCTCGCCGACGATCGCCGTCCGGCGCGCCCCTCCGTCATGGCGAAGCTGGTCCGGGCGGTGCAGGATTTCCATGACTCGATCGGCAGCACCGCGCGCAAGGTTTACCATGGCGGTATTAAAGGCGAGAATCCGCAGGGGAAAGCCCATGATTCCCAGGTACGCCACAAAGGCCACCAGGGTTCCCAACGGGGTCTCCCCGTTCATGACGCGTATTCCCCCCACCGCCAGCAGAACCATCGCGCCCACGCCTTCGGTGACCAGCAGAATCGGATTGAGATACGCCTGCGGCAGCGCCGCGGCCAGGTCGCGCTCCAGCATGGTGCGGTTCTCCTCGTCAAACCGTTCCATCTCCTGGTGCTCCACGGCAAACGCCTTGATCACCCGGATTCCGGTGACGCTCTCCTGGAGTCGGCTGTTGAGCTGCCCCATTTGCCGCTGCTGCCGGGCCACCGCATCGCGCATACGCCCGCTGTAGTATAGAATTGCCCCCACAAAGATCGGAATCACCGTGTACACCGCCAACGCCAGGCGCCAGTCCTGCCACACCATGAGACCGAAGACGGTCACCGAAATGAGCATGATCCGCACGCGATGCTCGATCCCGAAGGCGAGAAAGTTGCGAATCAGCTGCACGTCATAGGTTGCGCGGGACATGAGGTCCCCGGTACGGGAGCGGTCATAGAACGCCATGTCTAAATGCTGGAGTTTGAAGTACAGGGCGTTGCGAATATCGCGCACCACCGACTCCGCCAGCGACCAGAAGGACCGAATCATCACGTGCACCACCACACCCCGCAGGAGCGCCGCGGCAAAGAGAGCCGCCCCGATCCGCCGGAGTTGGGGCAACTGTGATGGATCTGAGGCGATCGTGGGATACACGTTATCGGTGACGTATCCGATCGCCAGGGGAACGCCGTAGGCGATCGCATCCACCAAAACCATGGCGATGATCGCCACCACCAGCACGGTTTTGTGGGGTGCCAGATACCGAGAGAGATGTCTAAAGATGGGAATCACAGGGAGTACCTTACACCGCCGGGAAGCCGTTTGTCTCGGCCACTACGACCACTCCCGGTAGGTGAGGTAATCGAAGTGAGCCGCGCACCGGCGACCGGAGGTATCAAAGCACCCGATTCCCACAAAGGTCCCCGTGAAGCCCAAAGGCACCGCATAATCGTCGGAGAGTTTGCCCGGATCACAGGCGGGAGACAGGGACTGCCAGGCTCCGGAGTGTTGCCCGGGCGCTGCGGCGGTGCGCCAGCGAAAGCGGATCGCATCCTCATCGGCGTCTACACCAAGTTCCACCGGTCCCGCCCCCACGGGAATTTCGTCGTCCCCCAGGGGCATCCGCAGTACGCCCCGGTCGTACTCGAGCACTCCCACGGTGCGGATTCCCGCATCGGAGCGCGAAATTCGCAGAAGCAGTTGGGTGGCATCGTCATAGCGCACTACCAGCCCCGCGAACTGTTGGAAGTCCTCCGGTTCCACCTCTACCACCGTCTCCGCCGTCCAGCGAAACGCCTGTACCCGCCGCGCCAGGACGCTCTGCCGGAACCGGCTGGTGGGAGATTCCCCGCCGTACAGCGTTAGAAACCCGGGGCGGAGATCCAGCCGGGCGCGATCAGCCAAGGGCTCGCGGATCGCCTGCAGCTCCAGGGCCCAGCGCGGCCGGTCAAAGTGCTCGGTCCACACCGCGCTGGCGGTAGCGGCGGTGGTGGAGGTGCCGGCAAATACGTCGCTGAACGTGACCGTGTCTGCCGGGGTGGCCGTCGGAACCGTCCATGGCCAGTCGTCCCGCCATTCCACCCGCTGCAGCGCCGTTTCGCGACCCAAGGGGCAGTTCCGGCTCTGCGGCAGCGGCCGTCCGCACAGATGGGCAAGTACCCACACATCGCCGGTAACCGGCGCCAGCGAACCATGGCCGGCCTTCTGCAGTCCCGTGTGTAGGAACGGCGTAGGGTCCGCACCGCGAGAGGTGGCCCGGTCATATCCGTCGCGGTCCACCACCGAGGTGAGCAGTGGGGTCCGGGGGTGGAGCGCGTAGGGTCCATGGATGCTCCTACTGCGCGCAACGGTAACCGCATGTCCGTATTCCGTACCGCCCTCGGCGGTGACCAGATAGTACCAGCCGTTGCGCTTGTACAGGTGCGGTGCCTCGGTGAAGCCGATGGGGGTCCCGCGAAAGATCAGTTCGATCGGCCCGGTGAGTGCACCGGCGCGGCGGTCGTACTCCTGGAGGACGATACCGGAGAAGTTGTTGTGACCCACGCGGTAGTCCCAGCGCATGTTCACCAACCACGAGCGTTCATCGTCATCGTGAAACAGGGAGGGGTCGAAACCGCTACTATTGAGATAGACCGGTTCGCTCCAGGGACCCTCCACGGTGGGTGCGGAGGTTACGTAGTTGTGGGAATCCTTAAATCCGGCGTTGGTACCATCCACCGACCCCACCCAACTGCGAACGTTGGTGTACACCAGATAGAACCGCTCACCATCGTGAGACAGACAGGGAGCCCACACTCCGCCGGAGGGCGGGTTGCCGGCCATATCAAGCAGCTCCACCCGGTCCAGGGGTACCGCGCGCAGCGTCCAAGTGGCCAGGTCGCGGCTACCGTAGATCATGACTCCCGGAAACCACTCAAAGGTGCTGGTGGCGAGGTAAAACTCATCCCCCACCCGACAGATCGACGGATCCGGATGAAATCCGGGAAGTACAGGATTCTCAATGTTCATAGTGCGTTTCTCTTATCAATCAATACATGTACCTTCAGGAGGGTAGCCCGAGTTGGGATTCTCAGATTTGCGCACCCGCGTCACCACTGATACCATACCTCATGAAACGAACATTAGGTAGATCTGAAATCGAAGTGAGCGCACTAGGTATGGGGTGCTGGGCGATCGGCGGTCCGGTGCATGCCGGCGGTGACCAGGTGGGATGGGGTGAAGTGGATGACGCCGAGTCTATTCGCGCCGTCCGCGCGGCGATTGACGCGGGAGTTACGTTCTTTGATACCGCCGACGTCTATGGCGCCGGTCACAGTGAATCGATTCTTGGCGAGGCGCTGGGAGCCGACACGCACGAGGTGGTGGTCGCGACCAAGTTCGGAAACGTCTTCGATGAGGCGCGGAAGGAGATCACCGGGAACGACGCCTCGCCGGAGTACATTCGCGCCGCCTGCGATGCCTCACTCCGACGACTCGGCCGGGACTATCTCGACCTTCTGCAGTTCCACATCAACGACTACGACCTGGAGCGGGCCCCGGAGGTTCGCGATACGCTGCAACAGCTGGTAGATGCCGGCAAGATCCGCGCCTTTGGATGGAGTACCGACTGGCCGGAACGGGCCGCCCTCTTTGCTGAGGCGCCGGGCTGCACATCAGTGCAGTTTCAGATGAACGTCCTCGACGATAATCCCGGCCTCCGAACGCTCTGCGAGGGGCAGAACTTGGCAGCGATCAATCGCGGTCCCCTGGCGATGGGACTGCTTACCGGTAAGTACGATTCCGCCGGCGTCACCGATCCCGCCGACGTGCGTGGCCCCAACAGCCCTGACTGGATGAAGTACTTCGTGAAGGGGAAACCCAGCCAGGAGTTTCTCGACAAGGTGGCTGCCATCCGCGAGATTCTCACCTCCAACGGCCGCTCCTTGGTGCAGGGGGCGTTGGCGTGGCTCTGGGCGCGCAGTGACCGGACGATTCCGATCCCCGGCTTTAAATCGGTCAAACAGGTGCAGGAGAACGCCGGGGCGCTCCAGTTTGGACCGCTTACGGCGGGGCAGGTCGCGGAGATCGATAGCCTATTGGGACGCGGGTAACGACCTACCGGCGGGGTGGGAAAGCGAACCGCCGCCAAAGCTACTCCACAGCTACTCCGCAGCTACTCCGCAGCTACTCCTGGGGCTGGAACGCTCCGGCCCCCGGGAAACTGAGCTTGCGCCGCGCCACCTCGGGACTAAACACGGCGTAGGTGCAGCGGGCGGTGCTAAACAGCGTTCCCCCGGCTCCGCGGATCGCAACCTCAACTACCGCATCGCGCCGCGTCTCCTCTACCAGGTGCGCCACCAACTGAAACGGGGCATCAGAGGCGCGGGCCGGCTTATGGTAGGAGATCTGCAGATCCCGGGTCATGCCGGCGGTCCCCATTTGGACGTGAATCAGCCATCCGCCGATCTCGTCCGCCAGCGTTGCCTGAATTCCACCGTGGATTACGCCGGGATAGCCCTCGAACTCGGGTCGCGGGTCCCAGCTACTATGAAGCGCATCTCCCTCCACAGTAAACGACAGTTGCAGGCCGGCGGGATTGTGCGGGTCACAGCCAAAACAATGGTAGCCGTCATGGCCGACATAGGGATTCGGGATACGTTTTGCTTGGTCACTCACAGCGTGGCAGGATAGGGATTCACCCCGTCCCTGTCCAGCACCCGCCCGCCCTGGCCAAACGAGCCGCTCCCCGCGTATGCTTGGAGCTATGACTCCCGTTGCCTGCATCACCGGAGCCACCAGCGGTATCGGCCGCGCCTACGCGGAGGGACTCGCCCGCCGCGGTTTCGACCTTATTCTCACCGGTCGTCGCAGCGAGCAGCTGCATGCGGTGGCACGCGCGATCCAGACCGAGGATTCCACTCGGCGGGTAGAGATCGTCATTGGGGATCTCACCTCCCCCGCCACCGTGGATGATCTGGCCCAGACGCTGCGCGAAACCGCGCACCTGCGAGTGCTGATTCATAACGCCGGCTATGGGCACCGGAGTCCGTTCTTTGAAACGGAGGCCCACGAGCTCCGGGAGATGGCGGTACTCCACATGGAGACCGCCGTGCAGCTGGTACGGGCGGCGGTGCCCACGATCACGGAATCGCTCCGCACCGCCGGCGCCGCTGGAACGCCCTTTCAGGCTTTTCCCGCCGCAGTAGTCCTGGTCTCCTCGCTGGCGGCGTTTACTCCGATGCCGGGACCTGCGATGTACACCTCCACCAAGGCGTATCTGGTGGAGTTGGGTCGCGCCCTGCAACCCGATTTGGCGATCCGCGGGATCGCCACCCAGGTACTCTGCCCGGGATTCACCCACACCGACTTCCACGATCGGTTGCAGTGGAGCCAGGACCGCCGCCGCAGCCGCGGGCTGGTACGCTGGATGAGTGCGCAGGAGGTTGCCGAGCGCTCCCTGAAACGCATACGTCGCGCGTCTCTGCGAAGACAGCCGGTGTACATCCCGGGCCTCACCAATCGCCTGCTCCGATTGGTGGTGCGCCTCACCCCGCATCGTGTATATCTCAAAATCGCCGCCGCCGGATCCGCCCACGCCCAATAATCGACCCGCCCGCTGGATAATTGCTGATCTATGTGGTTATATTTGTATCTACAAGCCAAGTGGAGGTAGTGCATGAGCCACAGAGGAATGATACGCGGATTGGCAGTAATCGGAATCATGGGACTGGTAGCGGCCGGGGTCGGCGCCGGGGGTACCGAGGAGCAGCACGACGCGCAGCCCGCCTCAGACGCAGACGCGGCGCCCCGGACCGTGGACACTGGAGAGCTTCCCTCGGAACCACCCGTTCCCACCGAAGAGCTGCCGGAAGCGTTCGTGGACCAGACGCCCCCTGGTCGCGCCGAAAATGAGTTCGACACCGACTTCTCTCGCGCTACGGTATCCTACGCTGAGGTTCTGTCCGGTGGGCCTCCTAAGGGAGGCATTCCCGCGCTGGATCGCCCCCGCTTCGAGACGGTGCAGGAGGCATCCCAGTGGGTGTCGGACCGGGAGCCGGTAATGGTCCTGGAGTCCTCCCTTGTCCGGGATGAACAGTCACCGGGAGGGGACTCGGTTCACGTCTATCCCCTGCAAGTGATCATGTGGCATGAGATCGTAAACGATGAAATCGACGGAAAACCGGTGACGGTCACCTATTGCCCGTTGTGCAATACGGGAATCGCCTTCTCCCGCCGCCATGAAGGCGCGGTGCTTAGCTTCAACACCACCGGACGGCTGCGATTCTCCAACTTACTCATGTTTGATCGCCAGACCGAATCCTGGTGGCAGCAAGCCTCCGGTGATAGCGTGGCTGGGTTCTTTGCCGGAACGCGGCTCCAGACCGTACCGGTGATGATGCTACCCTTCTCCGAGGTCCGCGAGAGCATGCCCGAGGCCCGGGTGCTCTCCAAAGATACGGGATTCAACCGCGCCTACGGTAGTAACCCGTATCGCGGCTACGACAGCTCCAGCGAGCCGTTCCTCTTGAGAAACGCCTCGAGCCTGCGCGACCCAGGATCTGAGAGTCCCGGGCTCTTGGATCGAGTCGTTTCCCTGGAGCATAACGAGGAGACCACCTCGGTCACCTATTCCGCCCTGCAGGAGGAGCTACTGGTGGAGCGCACTCTAGGGGGTGAGCGCTTCTACTTCGTGTGGGAGGCGGGAACCGCCAGCGCCCTGGACAGCTCATCGATCGCCGACGGCCAGGACGTGGGGAGCGGGAATGCGTTCTACGCCCTGACCCGCGACGGAACAGCGGTTGAGCTCACCGTTGACGGTGATCGCATCGTTGACGCCACGGGCTCGCAGTGGAACGCCGCCGGTCGGGCGGTGTCGGGACCGCGCGAAGGCGAACGACTGCGGCCGGCGGTAGGCGTCCAGCACTTTTGGTTTTCCCACGCCGCTCTGGTGGCGCGGGACAACTAACGGGGCAGCTTCGGGTTGATCTCGAAAAGCCGACGGGAAGAAAACCAACGTAACGCGTCACGTTTCAGAGCTGAAAAGGACGACGCGATTCCGGCCTTCCTCCTTAGCGCGGTAGAGGGCGGCGTCCGCCCGGCGCACGAGTTCCTCCACGTCGGAGGATGTCATGTGGGCCACACCAAAACTGGCCGTCACGGGACGATTCAAGGCAGTCTCCATCGCCTCGAGCTGAAACCGCAGGTGCTCCGCAACGGTAGCGCCTCCATCTACTGAGGTGTGGGGACAGACGATGATAAACTCCTCCCCACCCCAGCGACCCACGATATCCGAGGTGCGCACGTGAGTACGCAGGATCCCCGCCACCTGCTTCAGCACTCGGTCCCCTTCCTGGTGCCCAAAGATGTCGTTGATCTCCTTGAAGCGGTCAATATCCATCACCACCAGGGTGCACGGTTCCTGGTACCGTTCGAAACGAACCCGCTCCTCCTCGAGCACCGCATCTAACTTCTGGCGATTGTAGAGGCCCGTGAGCGGATCGGTAATGGACAAGACTTCGAGCTCCTTTCGAGCCGTGATATCCTGATTCACCGCCATATACCCGTAGGGTACCCCACGACGATCGGCGAGGGCGGAAATATCCACATCTACCCAGAACGCGGAACCGTCCTGTCGCATGTTCTGGATCTCTCCATGCCACGTGCGCCCATTCCGAATCGTTTCCCAGAGATCTCCAAACGTCTCGTCCGGAGTATCCGGGTGGCGGAGGAGATTGTGATTCTGGTTGAGAAGCTCAGCCGCGCTGTAGCCGCTGATCTGGGCCAGAGCGCTACTTGCGTAGGTAATCCTACCGGCGGTGTCGGTCTGAGAGATAATTACATGGGTATCCACGATATCGACATAGCGCTCCAGCTCCGCCGCGGCGTCCCGCTGCGCGGTAACGTCCCGGTGGACGCCGAAGTGACCCGTGACGCGGCCGGAGGCATCGTAGATCACCACGTAGTCCCCCTCTACCGTGATAACGCTTCCGTCGGACCGATGAAAATCCATATCGATGTGTACCACGCCCTCCTCGAAGAGCTGTCGCCACAAGGTACGCACCGGGGTTTCCTGCACGGCATAGAACTCCGCGGCGGTAGTGCCCAAGATTTCAGACTCTACCAGTTGGAGCTGATCCAGCAAGGCATAGTTTATTTTGGTGAAGCGCTGATGGTGCACGGCGTACTCCACGGCCGCGTCTTTGTCCACGGTCTCGTCCCAGTGCAGCGGCTCGTCAAGCATCATGAAAAAGAACGCGTCCAGGGACTGACGAAACAGGAGCTCCAGCAGCTCAGCGTTTTCCTCAACCTGTTGCTGGAGCAGCTTGCGGGGAGTGATGTCCTTATCCACGCCCCGATAGCCGACAACTCGCCCACGCTCGTCATTGAGGGCAATTCCGTTGCGCTGCAGACAGCGCCGCGCCCCGGAGGCATCATCTATCCACACCTCTTCGTCCTGAATTGGAGCGCCCGCGGAGAGCTGCTGGAGAAGGCGCTCACGTTCTCCGATGCCGAAGAGCGGGGTTCCCAACATCTGCTCCGGAGACTGTCCGAAGAGCACATCGGTCTTGCCGGAGATGAACGTTAACGTACCGACACGATCAATCTCCCACACCAGATCTGAAGCGCTCTGCGTTACCGCGCGCAAGCGATCTTCACTCAACCGCACCGCGGCGTCCTGCGTGATCTTCTGGTACCCTGCCAACGCCGCCACCAGAGCGATGAGTAATGCGGCTCCATGAATCAACCACCGATAGGGAGATTGCCCCACCCACCCTTCGCGGGGAGCGGTGGCCAGGCGCCACTGGGCGTTGGCAATTTGGATCGAGTTGAATACTGAACTGGTATCACCAAAGAGGAGTGGATCACCGAAGATCACCTGCCCCGCATTGCCGGTACCGGCGTGCCCCTCAATCGCTACCTGAAGCGCGTAATCCTCGACGATCGGTTCCACTAGCGCGACGAACCGGTCGAAGTCAACCCAGGACCCGATCACCCCCCAGAACACCTCTCCCTCCGTCCCATCCACAAACACCGGAGCTCGCCCGAGAATCCCGGTCCCTCCTTGAACGACGTCCATCGGGCCGGCGACCGTGAGCGCCCGCCTATCCCGCGCCTCCAGTATTTGCGGCAGCTGCTCCGGTAGGTCGTAATAGCTCACCCCTAGAAGCGCTTCGTTTCCGGCCACGGGATAGATGGAGCTGATCGTAAGTCCCGGTGCGGCGACCAGGCTCCGCAGCGCGGGCCTACCGTCGGTGACCAGCCTCGCGAAATCGGCAAAGCGTTCCTGCGTGATTTCGGGATTCAGCGTTACGTAGGCCGCGACAGCCTCGACGACGCGCAGATGGGAGGCCAGAAGCTCTTCCACATAGGCCCGGAGTACCGCCGACTGGGCCTGCACCCGCCGCATCTGGTCGGCACGGGCAGTCTGAACCAGCAACCGCTGCACCAGCAGATCCACCCCGGCGGTGGCGAAGAGAATGACCACGCACACGGCTACAAAACGACGTCGGGTTACCGGTGTCATGAGGTGATAACATACTGCAGCGCGCTCGCTTCGACTATCTCTGAAGTTTGGACAGGGTCTCGGAAAAGGTGGTACCGTCACCATTGCCCTTCCAAACTCTGGGCACAACAAGGATGATATGCTAATGACATGGTTCTCTTCATTGGGCCCCGTTCAGCAAGCGGTGGCGGCCACGCTGTTTACCTGGGGCGTCACCGCGCTGGGGGCGGCGTTCGTGTTTCCCTTCAAACAAGTCAGTCGATCAGTCATGGATGCGATGATGGGCTTCGCCGCGGGGGTGATGATCGCGGCGAGTTTCTGGTCGTTGCTCGCCCCGGCGATCACGATGGCGGAGGACACCTATCGGAACCCCTGGATTCCGGCGGTTGCGGGATTTCTCGTGGGGGGAGCGTTCATGTTGGGTGTGGACAAGATGCTGCCCCATCTTCACATCGGGGACCCTATTGAACGGGCCGAGGGTCCGTCCACTAGCTGGCAGCGCTCGGTTCTGCTGGTGCTGGCGATCACGATCCACAATATCCCTGAAGGGCTGGCGATTGGGGTGGCGTTCGGCGCGGTAGCTGCGGGAATGCCCTCCGCTACTCTGGGAGGCGCGATCGCGTTGGCCCTGGGCATTGGCCTTCAGAACCTGCCGGAGGGTACCTCCGTATCGGTGCCGTTACGACGTGAGGGAATGCCACGCCTCCGGGCGTTCTGGTATGGGCAGTTGTCCGGTTCCGTGGAACCGATTTCCGCAGCGCTCGGCGCAGCCGCGGTGATCCTGATGCGGCCAATTCTCCCCTACGCTCTCGCCTTCGCGGCGGGAGCGATGATCTTCGTAGTGGTAGAAGAGCTCATCCCGGAATCACAGAAGAACCAGCACACCGACCTCGCCACGATCGGCACCCTCGCCGGCTTCGCGGTCATGATGGCGCTGGATGTAGCCCTGGGGTGACGGTCCCCAGCTACTTCGTGGCGCTCGCATGGGCCGCGTAGGCAGCGGCGCCGTAGGCGGCACTATCGGGAAGCTGGTCGATCGCCCATTCAACGCGCACCGTCTTGAGATGCGGAAATGACTGGTGAAGTTCGGTGGTAACCGTACTGATGCCGGAATCCAGGAAGCGCCGCCAGGCGGCCTCGTCCGCCTCCGCTTCACGCTCCTGCGCGCCGCCGGAGATGACGATCAGATCACAGCCCACGGTGTTGGCCACCGTTCGCGCGGCACGGCCGATGTGGGTAAAGTACTCCTCCCACATCGCCTCCACTTCCGGCAGGGGCGCCGCCACCTGCACGAGACCGCGCAGTTTTCTGGCCACGGCAGCGGGATCACCGGAGAGCACCTCCGGAAGGTCTTCAGTTTCTTGGTGGTGGCGCACGATGTTGGCCAGTCCCATGAGACTTGCCCGCGTCTCGGCACACCCCCGGGCTCCACAGCCGCAGCGATCGGCGGTATCCGAGGTATCGGTGATCACATGACCCAGCTCCGCGGTGACCCCGGGGCCGGCAAACACCTCACCATGAATGATGATCGAGCCCCCGAGCCCGGTACCGGTAATGAACTGGACCATCCCGTCCGACGCGCTACCGGCGGCGGCGCGCACCGCGTACTCTCGATACGCTGCAGCATCGCCGTCATTCAGGAGGTATGCCGGTACCCCGAGCGTCTGGGACAGCACCTCCTTTACATTGACTCCCTTCCAGGAGGCATCAATGTTGGTGGGGTAGACACAAAACCCATCGGCGCTCACCGGCGTCGGACTACAGGCGCCCGCCGCCACCAGGTCCGGTGGGGCAATCCCATTTTCCTGCATGAGTCTCGGTACCGCCTCGGCGATCACATTCATGGTAGCCTGCGGCCCACTGCGGGCGTGCGAATCATAATCATGACGCGTGCCGACGATTTCTCCGCGCGCGTTAATCAATCCGAGCTTTACCGTACTTGCGCCGATATCGACGCCCAAGAAGTGCTGCATGGAAAGGCACGTTACGGGCTCACGGGCGGGCTGTCAAGTTCATTGCCGTTGGTCACTCGTTACCCTTCGTTGTCTTCCCTGCAAGGCCGTTCTACAATGAAGGTCTATGAAACACCTGAGAGCTGCGGCGACGGTCCTGGGATGTGCCTTCCTCCTCCAATCACCGGCGTGGGCCCAATCGCCTGCCCAGACCGTGCGTTTTGATGCCTTGACCCTATCCGACGGTCTGGTGAGCGGCTCCGTTTCGGGAATTGTCCAAGACGATAGGGGGTTTATCTGGTTGTCCACCCAGGCAGGGCTCAACCGATACGATGGGTACGGCATGCTCACCTTTGCCAATGATCCCTTTGATACCAACTCTCTCAGTAACAATTTGATTCAATCTACCTATCTCGACTCCGATGGATCATTGTGGTTAGGCACCTATGGCGGCTTGGACCACTTTGATCCGCAGACCGAAACGTTTACGTCGTACCGTCACGACTCGGAGGCCGCCGACTCCCTCAGCAATGATGTGGTAGTGGCGATCGCCCGCGACGCTACCGGAGCGCTGTGGGTGGGGACCTTGGATGGATTGAACCGCCTGGATGAGGAGACCGGTACGTTTACCCGCTATGGGGTTGGTGAGGACGTGCTCCCCAATAAAGTCGTGCGGGACATCCACCTCGATAGCCGGGGAACGCTCTGGGTCGGTACGTACGGCGGGCTCTCGCAGTACGATGCCTCCCAGGACACCTTCGAGACGTGGGGAGCTACCCCCGCCGATCCTGATCGTGACCGGGACGGGGGGCTGCCGTCGCTCTTTGTTATGGATATTATCGATGATCCTGCAGACCCGGATCGCCTATGGGTGGGGACGTGGGGGGGCGGCGTGTCCTTGTTTCATCGGGATCGAGGCGTGGTGGACACGATCCCGCTTGATGGGGATGAGGTCTATAAGCTGCTCGTAGACGCTAATAACACGATGTGGGTGGGTACCTGGGGAAGCGGGCTGCATCTGGTCGACCCCGATGAGCGACGCGTGAGGCAGTCAATCCCGGCACAGCCCCGGACCCAGGATGCGCTGTCTCATGATGTGATCTACTCGCTCTTTGAAGACGCCTCCGGGATCGTGTGGGTCGGAACCAATGGAGGTGGAGTCAACCTATTCGTGCCGTGGAAGAACCGCTTCGTCACCTACCAGCACCTCCCCGACGAAAGAAACTCGCTGGCCTCAGGCAAGGTCACCGGAATCTACGTAGATCCCGACGGTACCGAGTGGTACGGGGTGTACGGAGCCGGCCTACAGCGCCGCGATCCCCAAACCGGCACCTTTACCTCCTACCGGCATGACCCGCAAGACCCAGCTTCACTGAGCAATGACATCGTCAATGTGATTACGCGAACCCGTGATGGTTCTCTGTGGATCGGAACCAACCAGGGACTCAATCGGTACCTTCCGGAACGGGGTGAGTTCAAGCGATATCTCGCCGACGGCGGCGAAGGCGCCCTGCCGGAGGATGTGATCTTTGAGATCTATGAGGACCAATCCGGTCTGATCTGGCTGGGTACCAACACCCACGGCGTCGTTATCTTTGACAGGGAAACCGATACATTCGAAACGCTCGCAAACCAACCGGGAGATCGCTCGTCTCTCAGCGACAACCTGGTGCGCGTGGTTCGGGAGGACCGGCGCGGAACGGTGTGGGTGGGCACCAACCGAGGCCTCAATCGACTCGATCGAGCAACTCGATCATTCAGTCGGTACTACCATGACGTGGACGATTCCTCGACTCTGAGCAGCGACAACATCCGAGACATCCATACGGATAGTGACGGAACCCTGTGGATCGCCACCGGCGGAGGCGGTCTCAATCGCTACGACGAAGAACAGGATTCCTTCGATTACATCTCCACCCGTGAAGGGCTCCCCAGTAACCATCTCCAGCGAATTGTTGAGTCTCCCGATGGGGAACTATGGGTGGGAACCCGCGCCGGAGTAGCCATTTACGACCGCGACACGGAAACCCTGCGCACCCTGGACGAGTCCGACGGGCTCGTCGGGAGTGAGATGACCGTGGGCGCCTTTGTTACCCCGGAGGGCAGGATGTTTCTCGGCAGCGCCAGCGGTGTCACCGTAATCGATTCCCAGTTTGAAGAGGATTTCGAGGTGGCGCCACCGGTGGTTCTAACCTCGCTGTTCGTCCCCGGTCGTGAGATGGATGATACCGATCTTTCCACGATTGAAGAGAAAGGAATCACCCTACATCCAGGGGACTCATATCTTTCATTCTCGTTCGCGGCGCTGGACTTTTCCGATCCGGAGCAAAACACGTATTCCTATCGTCTCACCGGGTTTGACGAGGAGTGGATCAGCGCCGGGCGACGCAACTTCGGCAGCTACACGAATCTCAACCCCGGCTCCTATGAGCTACAGATCATCGGGGCCGGAAGCCGTGGAAACTGGAACAGCCGTGGAGTGACGATCCCGATCAAAGTAGAGCCACCCTTTTGGGCGACCCCTACCGCCTATTTGGGGTACGTGATGCTCGTGGTAGCCACCCTTTCGGCGATTGTGGTGCATCTTCGTAGACGTCACCTCGCGATTCAAGGACGCCTCTCGGAACAGGAGCAAATCAATCGCCACCTGGACCAGAAGGTTCAGGAGCGCACCGAAGAGATCCAGCGAGCGCGCCTGCAGGCTGAGGAGGCGTCCCGGGCCAAGAGTCTCTTCCTCGCCAACATGAGCCATGAGATTCGGACTCCCCTGAACGGAATGACCGGAATGCTGTCGCTGCTTTCCCAGACACCGCTGGATGAAACGCAACAGGAGTATCTGCGCTACTCCCGAGTGGCCGCGGGCAATCTTGACACCCTGGTAAATGACATTCTCGACTTTGAGCGAATCGAGGCGGGAGAATTAAAACTTTCGGAGAAGCGCTTCTCAGTCACCGAATCGGTGGACTACGTGTGCCAGCTCTTCGCGGAAGCCGCCGACGAACGGGGACTTTCTCTGACCCATGCCCACGAACTTGACCCCGCAACCGATACGGTCCGCGGTGATCAGGGACGGCTCATTCAGATT
>CAYQRW010000010.1:0-28928 GCA_964419735.1 uncultured Spirochaeta sp. | reverse complement strand
GCGCGAGATCCCGCCTCGAGAAAGGCGAAGAAGATCGCCGCCGGCACGATCAGGCTGGGGCGGTTGCGGGCGATGAGGGCCACGGCGATACCGTTCCAGCCGAGGCCGCCGGAGAACTGCACGATGCTGCGGTGGTGGACGCCCATGACGAGCACCGTCCCCGCCAGACCATGGAGCATGCCGGAGATCGCCATAGGAATGATCGTATAGCGTCCCACCGACATGCCGGCGTAGTGGGCCAACCGCCGGTTGTAGCCGACGATGCGCAGTTCATAGCCGAAGAGGGTGCGATGGAGTACGATCCACAGCACCACCACCGCCGCCAGCGCCCACAGTGTTCCGCTGTTAAGGTGTGATGGGCTCAGCAGACGCATGAGCCGCGTCGTTTCGGGAATTTTGGGGGTTGCCAGGAGGTTGCTACTCTGATCTCGCAGGGGTGCCACCAGTAAGTAATTGAGCACCGGGGTGATCGCCGATGCCAGCAGGAAGCTGGTGATTAACTCATCGGCGCCGGTGGCGTGGCGGAGCCAGCCCGATAGACCGCCCAGCGCCGCCGCGGCTCCCGCCGCCAGAACTACCGCCACCACGCCCGGTACCGGCAGCATCACCAGGACCGAGGACGCGATCACCGCCGCCAGATACACCTGGCCTTCGCCGCCAAGATTGAAGACTCCGGCGCGAAAGGCGATTACCACCCCCGCTCCGGTAAGCGTGAGCATCGAGGCGCGGGAGAGGAGATTGCCCAGGGCGTAGCGGTTGGACCAGGGACCGAGGAGAAACGTCCGCAGCGTATCGCCGGGGGCATCGGCGGTGGTGAGGATCACCAGGAGTACGGTAGCCAAGGCGGCGAACGCGGCCAACAGGGTACTGCGCGCCTGGGGGCGGGGCTGGTTTACAGACATCCGCCCTCCCCTGAGAGCGGCGCGTCCGCCTCTCGGGTAATACCGGCAAACGCTCGGGCGATCTCCTGCTCCTGATCGGGCTCAAAGGTGCCCGCCAGGGCGCCGTCGTGAAGTACGTAGATCACGTCCGCCACCAGTTGGGAGGCACGAATGCTTGAGCTGAGCACGATAACCGCGCTGCCCTGGGCCGCAAGATCGGCAAGCAGCTCTTTTAGAGAGATCTGGCTTTGCAGATCGAGGCCGGCGGTGGGTTCGGCGATGATGCACAACGTGGGTTGGCGGTCGAGCTCCCGGGCGAGAATCAGCTTCTGGATCGTGCCCCCGGACAGCGCCCACAGCGGTTGTACCTGGGAGACGTGAATCCCGAACGTATCCAGCAGGCGGGTGGTGATCCCGTGGGCCCGGTGGGCGGTGCGGAATCCCCGCGGGTGCACCGTGGCTCGCTCCTGGAGGATCGCGTTTTCCTCCACGCTCCCCGAGAGCGCCGCGGCGCTGTCAAATCGGTCGGAGGGGATAAACGCCACGTTCCTGCGGCGGAGTCGAGCGGGATCGACGCGGGAGTTCAAGCGGCGTCCCTCCACCCGCACCGTGCCCGCCTCAAGGGTCGCTTCTCCGCTGAGGTACTGTTCGATCAGATCCAACCCCGACTCGCGAACACCGGTGATGGCGGTGATCTTTCCGGCGGCCACCTCGATCGTGAGCGGCCCCAAGTGGCGGGCGGTGGCGGTGTTATGGATCACCGCGTGATCGCAGCGGAGCACCGCCTCACTCGCCGCCGCCGCATCGGTTGCCGAAGACGCCTCCGCTGCGCCGCACTCCGCTCCTGCATCGCTACTAGTGCCGTTTCTGCCACGTGCGGCGGGGGCGATATCCCCAAAGAGAATCGTCGCCAGCTCCTCCGGTGAGACCGGTGCCGGGAGCGCGGTGCAGGTTTCCCCATGCATCAGGGGGGTAACGCGATCGGCGATGGTGCAGACCTCGGTGAGATCGTGGGAGATATACATGACGCTGTGGTTGTCGTCCCGGAAACGGCGAAGGGTATTGAGAATCGCCGACTGATCGGTGACGGTGAGCCCTACGGTGGGCTCGTCCAGGATCAGTACCTCCGGATGGTGCGCCAACGCCGCGAGGAGCGCCGCCAGGCGGATCTCGGTAGCCCCCAATTCGCCGGCGGATTTGGTTAGATCCAAGGCGATATCATACCGCTGGGCGATCTCTTCGATTTCCGCCAGACCCCGCCGCCCCGCCAGGAACGGTCCCCAGCGCGGCTCGTTGCCCACGATCAGGTTCTGCCACACCGGTAGCTGTTCCGCGAGGCGCGGATACTGCGGCACCACGGCGAGACGCACCGGACGCGGTTCATCGGGGTGAGTCCGATCGATCGAGCCGCTGTCGGGGTCCTCGATTCCAGCGATCACCCGGACCAGGGTTGATTTGCCGGCGCCGTTCTCACCCACCAATCCATGGATCTCCCCGGGAACCAGTGTCAGGGTTGCGTGGGTCAGGGCCCGGATGGGCCCGTACCAGCGGGCCACCGAACGTACGGTGAGAAAGGGCGCCTCCATGGAACGTCTTAGCGAGGAGCCTGGTCGGGCATGTCCATCGTGAGCTCACCGGATCGCATCCGAGCGAGGAGATCTTCCATTTCAGCCTGTAGCTCGGCGGGTACGTTGTCGGTAAACGCCGGGTGCTCGGTATCAAAGCTCACCGCACCATCGGCCACACCGAGAATACTCGCCTCACCGAAGGTGAGCTCTCCTTGAATAGCGGCCAGCGTGGCTTCATAGGTGGCGCGATCCTGCCGTACAAAGGAAGAGCCCACAACCGTACCCGGGGCCTGGTCGTATCCGCTGTCGTCGTACCACAGGACGTAGGCGGAGTGTTCTCGCGCCGCGGCGATGGTGCCCTGGTTTCCGCCCCCGGCGATCGTGAGCACCACGTCACTGCCTTGAGAGATCATATCCGCCACGATCTCCTGCGCCCGGCCGGCGTCAAACCAGTTGCCCAGAACGCGAAAATCAACCTCCCCCTCGGAAGCGACCGACTGCAGCCCGGTGCGATAGGCGGGAAGGATCACCTCGTTCATGATTGGATACTCCTGGCCGGCTAACAGACCGGCACGCTGGCTACCGTTGGCCCGCTCCATGCCGCTGGTGGTGACCAGCCCTGCAAAATAGCCGGAGAGAAACGCCTGTTCTCGCTGGTTAAAGAGGATCGTGTGAATCCGGTCGTTGCCTTCCAGATAGCCGTCGAGCACCAGAAAGTTGACCTGCGGGACCTGTTCCGCCACCGTGGAAACAATTTCCGGCATGCTCGGATTCGAGGTAACGATCAGGTCATATCCGCCGGAGGCGGCCATCGACATCACCCCCTCTTCCCAGGTGGACTGATCAAACCCGCCTTCCACGATTTCCACCGAGGTCGATCCCGCCTCGGTAGCGGCCTGATTGACGCCATCCACCAACATCTCGTAGGTGGGACTCCCGTCTACGACGCCCGGCACAAAGACGCCTATTTCATACTGATCTTCCGTGGCGGATTCGGGAGCACCGGCGGCGCCTACGGTTCCAGCGATCAGGGCAAACACGACTACTGCATATAGATAACGGTTCATATCTCAATAATAGCGAATGATCGCCACCGGTGTCATGGGGAGTCAGCTGCCGTTGACCACTTATAGTGAGGGTGGTAGCTTCACGGGCATTGTGGGACATCGAACATTCCTGGTTCTGGATATCGGAACTTCCTCGCTGAAAGGCGCGATCATGACCGATCGGGGGGAGGTGCTCTCCTCGGTCCACCATCGAATAATGGGGCCCTCTGAACGGGCGGCGGATTTCCAGGCGCATCGCTGGACCGATGCGCTCACCCGATCCGTACCCCACCTGGTCGCGGGGTATGCGGTGGACGCGGTGGTGTTCAGTGGAAATGGTCCTACGGTTGTGCCGGTAGGTCGCGACGGGGAGCCGGTGGGAGATCCGCTGCTGTGGCTCGATAGCCGCAGTGAGAGCATTCCGGGAAGTAGATCGTTCTATCTGGGGAAAATCGCCTGGTTTCATCGCCACTCACCGCAGGCGGATCGGGTGTGGAAGTATTTGCCGTTTCCCGAGTACCTGATCTACCGTCTGACGGGGGAGGCGGTGGCCACCACTCCGGGAGAGGAGTTCTCTCCCTTCGTCTGGAGTGAAGAAGATCGCCTGCGCGCGGGTATTCCCCTGGAGGTGCTGCCCTCCTTCGTGACGATCGGCAGTATCGCCGGTTACGCGCGCCCCGAGAGGGGGCCGGAACTGGGAATTCCGGAAGGCACGCCGGTCATTGCCGCCGGATCGGATTTTCTCATGAGCCTGGTTGGTACCAACACGCTGCGTCCCGGGGAGACGTGTGATCGGGCGGGAACTTCGGAGGGGATTAACCACTGTTCGGCGGTTCACATCGACCGGCCGGGACTGCGTACCCTGCCGCACGTCATTCCGGGACGCTATAACGTGGCGGGTATTCTCTCCTCCACCGGGCTACTCTTTGAGTGGTTTCGGGAAATTAGTGGTCAGAAGAATCGGGACTACGGTGACATGATGCTCGACATTCTCAACGTTACCGATACCGCCGATGTGCCGTGGTTCTTTCCGTCCGTCCACCGCGGGGCGGCGTGGGAGTTCCAACGGGGTATGTTTATCGGTCTCGGCGCGGAGCATGACAGCGCTGCTCTCGGCCGGGCGGTGGTGCTTTCCATCGGATTCGCCGTGCGGGAGGCGGTGGATATCCTGCGCGCTTCCCAGTGCGACGTGACGCGTCTTAACGCCTGCGGCGGTCAGGCCAAAAACGGTCTATGGACGCAAATGAAAGCGGATATTGTGGGGGTGCCGATTGAGGTGCCGGCCGTGGCCGATGCGGAACTTACCGGTGACCTCTGTGCCGGCATGGTGGGGATAGACGCAGCGTCTTCTCTGGAGGAGGCCGCCGATCAGGTGGTCCATATGGTACATACCTATGAGCCGGACCCCAGCAAGAGTGCGCGCTACCGGGAGCAGTACGAGCGGTACCGCGATCGGTACCAGCGCTTCCGCCAAGCTCTGGAAGAGTGTGAATAGGGCTGCATAAAAAGGGGGCCACCGATTGGTAGCCCCACAGAGCACACACGTTTCACACAGGGAGGGATCAGCCGATCGCTTCGGTTCCCGTCTCGCCGGTGCGAATTCTTATGACATCGTCCAACGGTACCACGAAGATCTTGCCGTCACCGATTTTGCCCGTCCGGGCGCCTTTGACGATCGCATCGATCGTGGGCTGGACGAAATCGGAGTTCACCGCGACTTCCAGACGAACCTTCTTCAGCAGGTTCACCTCGATATCTACACCACGATAGGTCTCGTGATATCCCTTCTGCTGGCCGGCGCCCATGGCGTTGGTCACCGACATTTTGAACACTTGAGCCTTGTAGAGCTCCTCTTTCACCTCGTTCAGCTTGTGGGGCTGAATGTATGCGGTTATTAGCTTCATCAGTTAGCCTCCCATCCTGATTACATGTTAGAAAAGATCTGGAAACCGCTGTAGGACTCGGCTCCATGTTCGGAAATATCCAGTCCCAGCAATTCGTCCTCTTCATCGACCCGCAGCAGCTTGGCAGCTTTCAGTATACCGAACAGCACAAAGGCGGTTACCACGACCCAGAGGAAGACGGCCACGATTCCCAGTAGCTGTACGCCGATCTGGCCCCCGCGAGTGAGACCGCTGCCGATCGTTTCCAGGTCTCCGAAGAGCCCCACCGCCAGGGTTCCCCAGGCGCCGACCACGCCGTGGACCGAAATGGCACCCACCGGATCGTCTACATGCATCACTTTGTCAAGCAACTCGACGGAGAGCACCACGATAACGCCACCGATAAACCCGACCAGGATCGACGCTCCGGGGCTGATGACCCAGGTACCGGCGGTAATGGCTACCAGTCCGGCCAGGGCACCGTTGAGCGACATAGAGGGATCGGGTTTCCCGAACCAGATCCAACTGGTGAACATCGCCGCGATAGCGCCGGCGGAAGCAGCTAAGGTTGTGGTAGTAGCCACATAGGCGATATCCGTGTCCATACCGGCCAGCGTGGATCCTGCGTTAAACCCGTACCATCCGAACCACAGGATGAAGACACCCAGCGCTGCCAAGGGCATGTTGTGTCCCTGAATCGCCTTCACGGTGGTCTGTCCCCCAACCTTCACATACTTCCCACGGCGGGCACCGATGAGAATCGCCCCCACTAGGGCGGCCCAGGCACCCACGGAGTGGACGACGGTAGATCCGGCAAAGTCATGGAATCCCATCTGCGCCAGCCAGCCTCCGTTCCAGATCCAGTGGCCGCTAATCGGATAGATCAGACCGGAGATGAACACCGAGTACAGCAGATATCCGGCGTACTTGGTGCGCTCAGCCATCGCCCCACTCACGATCGTTGCCGCGGTAGCCGCAAAGACTACCTGGAAAAACCAGTCGCGAAAGACGGTACTGGTGGCGCCGGCGAGAAAGAACTGGTCGGAGCCGATAAAGCCACCCACGGACGCTCCGTACATGAGTCCCCACCCGATGGCGAAGTAGGCAAGCGCTCCTACCGCAAAGTCCATCAGGTTTTTCATGATGATGTTGCTCGCATTTTTGGCGCGGGTTAGTCCCGTCTCTACCATGGCGAACCCGGCCTGCATGAAGAACACGAGCGCTGCAGCTATAGTGAGCCAGATCATGTCGAACGCGGCCTCAACCTCCGGCAGCACTTCCTGAGCCACAACCTGGCCCACCGCGATCACAGCGAACAGGATCATACCTATGATCAGTCTTCGCTTCATTGGAAACCTCCTCAAAGAAATAACGTAGTTCGACAACGTTACTTGCAAGCTGCGTGCCAACTTAGACGTAGTATTCGTGCAATAAGGTCACAATTACGTAATTACCAATCACATAAGGAGATAAAAAAACACCAAAACCAATTGGATTTTGGTGTTGATCAACACGGCTGGCGCCGGGCATGGCAAATACTACAAAACTGTATTACTACATTTATTGTCCTACGATCTTGTACGGAAATTTCGAGGGTCGATTCCGTGCTTTTTGATGCGGAGCCCCATGATCCGCTCGGTTATGTCCAACATACGGGCTGCTCGGGCCATGTTTCCCTTGGTGGATTTCAAGGCATCCATGAGAAGCTCCCGCTCCAGATTGTCCAGCGTTTCCTGAAGCGATCCGTGAATCTGGGTGTTGGTGCTTTCCGCCGACTGCAGGCTCGGTGGGAGATGGTGCGAATGGATAACGCCGTCTACAGAGAGCAGCACCGCCCGTTCTACGCAGTTTTCCAGTTCTCGGACGTTACCGGGCCAGTGGTAATTGGTAAGCAGGTCGATCGCCGGTGTTGATATGCGGTGAATCGTCTTATGATTAGCATCGCCGTACTTGCTAATGAAATGATCCGCCAGAAGAAGTATGTCATCTCGGCGTTCCCGCAGCGGCGGCAGGTGGATCGGGAAGACGTTGAGCCGATAGTACAGATCTTCACGAAACAGGTCTCGTTCCATGAACTCTTCAAGGTCACGGTTGGTGGCGGCGATCACCCGCACGTTGGTGCGAATCGTCTCATTTCCGCCAACCCGCTCAAACTCTTTCTCCTGGAGGACCCGCAGGAGCTTGACCTGCGTCATGGGCGACAGATCGCCGATCTCGTCCAGGAAGATCGTGCCCCCGTTGGCCGCTTCAAAGCGCCCTTTGCGGGTGCTGATCGCTCCGGTGAAGGCGCCCTTCTCATGGCCGAAGAGTTCACTCTCGATGACCGTTTCCGGAAGGGCGGCGCAGTTGACCTTGATCAGCGGTTTTCCGGCGCGGGGGCTGTTGTAGTGGATCGCCTGGGCCACCAGTTCTTTGCCGGTACCGCTCTCGCCACGGATGAGGACGGTGGCGTCACTCTTGGAGACTTGGGCCACCATGTCGTACACGTGCTGCATCGCCTTGCTCTTCCCGATAATGTTGGAGGGCTGAAATCGCTCCTCCAGCTCACGGTGCAGGCGATCGTTCTCCTCGAGGAGTTGCTCCCGCTCCTCCATGACGCTTTGACGAATTTTCACCGCCTGGGCGATCATCGAAGCCACAACGCTGAGAATGCGCACATCCTCCTGGAGCTTGCTTTCACCCACGAACTCACGATCCACGCTGAGGGCTCCCACCGTTTCGTTGCCGATTTTTACCGGAACGCAGATAAATGAGATGTCCTGATATTGCCGCTGCCGGCGGGCACCGGTTTTGTTGAGAAACTCAGGCTCCTCACTGATGCGGGGAATGATCTTTGGTTGCCCGCTTTCTACCACCTTGCCGGTAATTCCCTCGCCGAGCTTGTACCGTCCCCGCTGTCTTTGAGACGGCGAGAGGCCGTAGGCCGCTTCGATGAGAATCTCTCGGGTGTTCCGGTTCAGGAGGGTAATCGTGCCCCGGAGCATCCCCAGGTGGTCGGTGACGGCGGTAAGTACCGGTTGGACCACCTGTTTGAGGTCGAGGCTCTGGTCGAGAATCTGACTGATCTCAAAGAGAAGCGACAGCTCCTCGAGTTTTCCGCGGTATTCATTATTCTGATAGGTAGAACTCATCGATATCTCCACGCAAAAACTACATCATTGTATGACAACACACAAGAGACGGGTGTGAATCAGATTCATACAATTATGTAATATTATCGCTCAGGTATCGAGATATCCTTCGTAGATGATCTTCTCATCACCATCAAGGCTTATGCTCTGGTTGTGCTCAAACTGCCGATAGGCGTCACGTACATCGGAAACGACTACCAGGTTGGGGTTTACCGCTTGGATCTCTTCGATGCTCATCTCGGGCTTGTTCTGTACGATGAGACCGCGGATATGCCGCAGGAGCGGCTCGTAATCCACGCCCAGCGAGGGGACCAGCAAAATCTCCTGACCACTCAGCTGCAGGCGCTGTTTTGCCTGCTCATAGTTCTTGGCCTTGACGATGTTGCCGCTACAGATCTCGCCGAAGCCGCGCTGTCCCCGGTTGAGGATGTTGCCCATGAAATGCACTTTGATCGTATTCATCATGATCGGGCTGTTCAGCGGAATGCCCGCGGCGGTAACGACCTTCTCGTTGCGGTGCACGTACCCTTTCTGCAGCGCCAGACGCAGGGCGTTTTGAATCATCAGATCCGAGTCATTTACGTGGTCGGTGAGGAGGGGATAGATTCCCCAGTGCAGCAATAGCTGCCGATATACTACATCGGAGGTGGTGACCGCAATTACCGGTTGCGTTGGGCGATACTTGGACAGCAGTCGGGGACTGTTTCCCCGCAGCGACGGTGCCACGATCGCCGCCGCCTCCACATCGGTGGCAACCACGTAAGCCGCCTTGGTGATCGCGTCGGCGATATCATTACTTGATTTATGGAAGAAGAAGTACTCCTTACTCCGCTGAATATACTCTTCGGAGCGCTCCACCTCCATGGCGATGTTGTGCAACATGCGCACCGATTCCACCGGAAACTTTCCGCTGGCGGTCTCGCCGGACAGCATCACCGCATCGGTTCCATCGAAAATCGCGTTGGCAACGTCGGTCAGTTCAGCCCGGGTGGGTTTGGGATTATTAATCATCGAATCGAGCATCTGCGTCGCGGTGATAACCGGCTTATTTTGAAGGTTGCACTGACTGATGATCCGCTTCTGTGCCAGGGGAATCTCGGCGGTCTGCAGTTGCACACCCAGGTCTCCCCTGGCCACCATTACTCCTGACGAGAGCCGGGCGATCTCGTTGATGTTCTCCAGCCCCTCCTCATCCTCGATCTTGGAGATGATACGGACCGGAGCCTTGGCGCGGTCCACGATCTGCTGAATCGTCTGCACATCCTTGGGCTTGCGAATGAAGGAGGCCGCAATGAAGTCGATCCCCATGGATACGCCAAACTCGATGTCCGCGATATCCTTCTCGGTAACGGCGGGAAGCTTTGTCTTGACGCCGGGAACGTTTACGTTCTTCCGCCCCCCGATGATGCCCCCGTTACGGATGATGCAGTATATCCGCTCGTCTTCTACCGATTCCACTTCCAGATCGACCAGACCGTCCGCAACAAAGATATGGCCACCGGCGTGGACTTCCCGGGGCAGGTTATGGTAGGAGACACTCAGAAGATGCTCATCCCCCTCAACCGGTTCCGTGGTGAGGACGATGCGGTTGTCGCGAAGTAGTGTGATGCTCCCACCCTCTTTGACGGTACCGGTTCTGATCTCCGGCCCCTTGGTATCCAGCATCAGGGCAACCGGAATGCCGGTTTCCGTACTGGCCTGCCGGAGCATTTCGATCCGCCCCTGCTGTTCTTCGTGCGTTCCGTGGCTGAAGTTGAATCTGGCGATATTCATACCGGCCCGGAGTAACTCTTTCATCAGATCCAAGTTGTCCACGGCGGGTCCCATGGTGGCGACAATCTTCGTTTTTCTGAGCATAGACTCCCCAACAGTAGTGAAAAATGGCAAACGTTTCCAGTGCGCCGGTCACGGGGCGGCGGAATCGGAGGAGGGCTCGGAGGAGAGGTCTTCATCAATCTCTTCCTCCTCGTCGGAGGCGAGGAGAAAGCCGTATTCCTCGGAAGAGACCACAGCGGCGGTTTCCTCGTCGGAGTCTTCTTGGTCGAGAATGAGATCAATTTCACCTCGGACCTTTTCGTGGGAGTGGATCGCCGCTGTAAGCCGCTCACTATATGCTCCCGCGGCGGCACGGAAGCCCAAATCTCCACGCACGAATTGGTTGAGGAAGTCGGAAAAGGCCACGATCGTCCGTCGAAGTGAGCGCAGGTACGTCACACGGTTAATGAGGTACGGATTCTCCTTTAAGGATGAGAAAAGCCGCATCAGCGTGGCATCGATAAAGAAGATATCCTCGAGGATCTTGTCCTGAAAGAACTCCTGATCCACATCGAGGCGTAAACCCGATTCCACCGTTCTCAAGATAGAATGCAAGAAGAAGAGGTTGTCCTCGTAGTGCACCTTTGATGCCATGTTCACTCCTCTCTCCGGTACCACAATATTGACATAGACACCCGACCATGGTATGTTCGCGCGACCTTCTTGCTACCACGATGGTATCAAATCGGTAGTCGCAAGTCCATAAGGAGGATTCGCAGTGAGAACGTACGAAGCTATGTGCGTGTTTCGTGCCGATCAAGAGACGTTCAATAGTGGCGTCGAGGCGGTGCGAGCAGAATTAACTAAATTGGGCGCCGAGATCGAAAAAGAAGAAGATATGGGCGTTCGAACCTTGGCTTTCCCCATCAAGAAAGAGCTCCAGGCTCATTACTACTATTACGTCTGCAAGATGGAACCTGAGCAGGCGCACCAGACTGAGGCCCCTATGCGCCTTAAAAATCAGCTGTTGCGCTTCCTCATGGTTCGCCAAGACGATTAGTCTCCGACAGGAGGTCCCCTATGGCCCAATCCGGAATCAATACAGTTGTTATCGCCGGTAATCTGGTTCGCGACGCTGAACTGAAATACACCAACAACGGACTTGCGATCTGTGAGTTCAGCATAGCGGTCAACGACCAGAGGAAGCAGGGCGACGCGTGGGTAGATGAGGCACACTTTTTTGATGTCACCGTCTTTGGCCGACGCGGAGAAGCGATTCAGCGCTATCTGACCAAGGGTAAGACTGTTGGCGTTGAAGGTAAGCTGAAGCAGGATCGGTGGCAGAATCAGGAAGGCCAGAACCGGAGTAAAGTCGGAATTGTTGCCAATAACGTCATGCTCCTGGGAGGCCGGGACGGAGGATCGGGTGGGTCAGATTCATCCGGAAGTATTCGGGGTAGTGCACCACCGGCCGGAAATTCCGGCAATGGTACCAACAATGCCGGTGGATTCGGGGGGGATGATTTCCCCGACGATATCCCGTTTTAGAGACGCAGTTACTTTTTAGAACCATATCCAGGAGGATAAAGGTGTCCGACGAAAGCAGAGGTAGAAGCCAGGATGATGGTCGCGGACGCGACGATCGAGATGGTGGTCGAGGGGGATTTCGCCCTCGTGGACGAAGCCACTTTCGCAAGAAAGTTGATAAGATCAAGGTGCATAACCTTGTCGTAGATTATAAACGGCCCGACGTGCTGCGCCGGTTTCTGACGGAAAGCGGGAAGATTCTTCCGCGCCGAATTACCGGAACCTCCGCCAAGAATCAGCGCAAGCTGGTACGTGAAATCAAGCGCGCCCGGTATCTCGGCATGCTTCCGATGGGTTGAGCCGGAAACAGATGAGTAATAACTCGATGCCCGTACAGGAAGCGGTGCCCTTACTGCTTTCCGCGGCAGCGAGTGTACTGCTCTTCTACTCAGGGCTCTTCGCCTTTCTGTTTGTCGTCCCGGTGCAGTATATCTACACCAAGCACGGACCGCAGAAAGGTATGCTGACCGCGGCGGGAACCGCCGCCGCAGTGGTGGTGGTTCATCTGCTGCAAGTGATCCGGTTAGACAGCGTGCCCGCCGATATGGTGCAGCTGCTGTTCCTTGATTCGCTGATGCCCGTGGGACTGCTGGTGGGTCTGACTATCATCAATCTGGACCACCGCCATCCGTGGTGGGGGCGCTTGTTGCTGGGGTCGGCGGTAGCGCTGCTGGGGGCGGTGCCCAGTTTGCGGCTTTTGGCGCTCGCCGGTGACGGAACCGGTCCCTTACATGACGAGCTGTCTTCCATGGTGGAGATGCTGGGGGGTGCGGACGACCCGGACCAACTGATCCGGACGATCCGGCAGGTAGCGATGAACACGGTGGGAATCGGCATCGTTGCGACACTCGCCGCCAATTGGTGGCTGGGCCGTAACATCGTGCTGCGCCGCTACGGACTTATGCAGAGTTTGCGTCCCGCCCGGATCTTGAACGATCTGGTATGGGTCGTCATCGCGGGATTGGCAATTGTTGTTGCTTCCGAGTTCGTGGAGACGGGATTTGCCACGGCTCTCGGTTGGAACGCACTCCTGGTGGGATCGTTTCTCTTTGGTGTGCAGGGTGTTGGTCTGATTCAGCATCTCCTACGCCTGCGAGGTGGAACGGACCGCGGAGAGCGCTGGGTGCCCACAGTGGTGCTGATGCTGTTGTTCGTGCCGGGAATCAATCTGCTGGTAATGTTGGGCGTGCCGTTGCTGGGCATGAGCGAAGTATGGGTAGATTACAGAAGGGGAGAAGAATATGAAGGTGATTCTTAACACTGACGTGGCCAACCTCGGTGAAGAGGGAGACGTCTGTACGGTAGCGCCGGGTTACGCCCGCAACTATCTCTTACCGAAGGGGCTTGTCCTAGAGGACAACGCTCGTAACCGCGAGATGATCGATGCTCGTCGCGCGGATATTGAAGCTCGTAAAGCCGAAAAGCGGCGCCAAGCGGCGTCCATTAAGGACCAGATTGAGCAAGAGCCCCTGGTGGTGCGGATGACCGCCGGTACCAATGGGAAGCTCTTTGGCTCTGTCAGCGCGGCCACGATCGTCGAACAGCTTGCTGCCCGCGGGGTTGAAGTGGAGCGCAAGAAAGTAGATGTGCCGGAAAACACAATCAAGACGACCGGAAACTTCAAGGTTCGGATCCGCCTCTACGGTGACGAGGAAGCGGTGCTATCGGTCTCAGTAGAAGCCAGTAATGCCCGGGAAATCGAAGCCCAAAAGGCTAAAGAACCGGCAGCCAGTGAAGCGCGTTCAGAAGCGCCTACCTCTGAAGAGGCTGGTGAAGGTGCTGAGGGCGGTGAGGCCGGCGATGGGGGTGACGCTGGTGAAGGCGACGCTCAGGATCAGGATGCTCAGCAAGAGTTGGATCCTGAGGTGATTGCTATGCAGGCGGCCGAAGAGGCAGACGAAGCCGAACAAGAAGAGGAGTAAGCCGCCCCCATGGAAGGGCGACTTCCCCCGCACAATATAGATGCCGAGGTCGCCTCCCTCGGCTCTATTCTATTGGATGCGCCCGCCATCACTAGGGTGGTGGATTACGTCCGCCCCGGAGATTTCTACCGTCAGGCGCACGGTAAGATTTTTGAGGCGATTCTCCATCTATGGGACCGGGGTGAAAGCATCGATCTCATTACCCTTACCTCGGAGCTCCAGGCCACCGGTCAACTGGATCGAGTTGGCGGTGCTGCCTACATTTCATCGCTTACTACCGCCGTTCCCACCAGTGCAAACGTAGAGTATTACGCCCAGATCGTGCAGCAGACGAGTCTGCGGCGACGACTCATCACGCTGGCGGCGGAAATTACGGAGAGCTGCTTCGACGACACGATTCCCACCCGACAAGTGATCGAGGAGGCGGAGCGCCGAATCTTTGAACTGGCCGAGACAAATCAAACGCAGGGATTTCAGCCGGCCAAGGAAGTGGTAAAGCGTACCGTCGACGCGATCGAGAAGCTCTACCATAACCAGGATGATTACACGGGAGTTCCCACCGGGTTTCACGCGCTGGACAACATGACCAGTGGATTTCAGAATAGTGAGTTCATCGTGATCGGAGCTCGACCCTCGGTAGGGAAAACGGCGTTCGCCCTGTCCATGGCCGCCAATATCGCTATCGGTCGGAAGATTCCTGTAGGTATTTTCACGCTCGAGATGAGCGACATGGCGCTCATGCAGCGGCTCATCGCCAGTGAAGCGCGGATCGCCAGTCAGGTCATTCGAACTGGAATGCTGCGGACCTCCGATTTTGCCAACCTCACCAACGCCGCCAGCCGAATCTATGACTCCCCCCTGTGGATCTCTGATACTCCGGGTATGCGACTACTGGATCTCAGGGCGCAGGCGCGGCGCATGGTGGGTCAGCACGGCGTACGCATAATCATCGTCGATTACCTGACCCTCATTACGAATGAGAACGCGGAACTGGCGCGCCATGAACAGATCGCGGATATTTCTCGCTCGTTGAAGGCGTTGGCCCGGGAGTTGGAGATCCCGGTGATCGCGCTGTCTCAGGTGTCGCGGGACACCGAGGGGAAGCGGCCGATGCTTTCCAATATTCGTGAATCGGGGAGCATCGAACAGGATGCGGATGTCGTCCTGTTCTTGCACCGGGAACGGAATCTGGAAAAAGAGTCGACCGAAACGATGAGCGTGGTAGAAACCGAGTTGATCGTGGCCAAGCAGCGCAACGGTCCCGTGGGAACGATTCAGATCGCGTTTATCCCGCGGTATACCAAGTTCGAGAATCTCGCCGATGATATGGAGGAGGGAGGGTAACAGCTATGGATCTAACAACGATGTACAATTTCGAGGATCTCACCAACGAGGCGGAACGGCTGATTATCGAAGAACTCGGCCGACAGTTGGAACTCGTCGATGACCATGACCAGGCGTGTTCCGGCGAGGATTGTATTCTAGATATGGCGGCGTACGCGCTCAACCATGTGCGTCCCATGTACCGCGTGAACCTTCTGGGGCGGCTCTACGCGGACGCGCTCATGCAGGAGCACGGCGACGAGATTCGCACGGCCGTGCGGGAAGCGATCGACAAGATCTCAGCGGACTACAAGCGGTAGGAGCCACGGAGCTGCGGCGAAGAGGTCGCGGCTCAGGATGAGGGAGCCGGATCTCCACTGAAGGGGTCAAAGGACTCCGATCCGTCTTCTTGTGATTCATCGGTTCCGTCTGTCTCATCGTCACCGTCTTCTGCGCTGTCAAATCGGTGAATCCGAGAGTCACTCTCTTCTACATCTTCTACCTCGTCCAACTCTTCTTCACGAATATCGATGCGACGGGCTCGAAGGCTCCGTCCCTCGTTGAGACTGAGAAACTCCTCCGTTGCCAGCTCGTCCGCAGATGCGATGAAGCGGCCATCGGCTCGGAGCGCTACCCAGGAGCCGCGGTTATCATCGGCCACATAGAAGTCCATCACCGGTTCACCGCGAGAGCGGTCCATCACTGAAACGCTGCCATCGCGGTTCAGGCTGACCAGAAAATCCCCTTGGAGATAGATCTTGCGGGGAATGTGGCGGTGGTTTCGTAGGAGTTCCGACACGCGGGAACCGTCCCAGCGCAGAATACCGCCTCGATCGTCGAGGGTGGTATAGGCGGAGCCGGTGACTGGATCATGGATCAGTTCCGCATCCAAGTACTCTCCCGAGATTTCGAGAATCGTTCGGCGGC
Source organism: uncultured Spirochaeta sp. (assembly GCA_964419735.1). Lineage (GTDB taxonomy): Bacteria > Spirochaetota > Spirochaetia > DSM-27196 > Alkalispirochaetaceae > Alkalispirochaeta. The sequence continues at coordinate 12,905 of CAYQRW010000010.1, read as the reverse complement.
GGGTGAGGTTGGCCCCTTCAAAGACTTCTACGATGGTGCTGGTGTCACCGCGATCGTTGCGGCGCACGCCGATGGCGAACAGCCGGCCGCGACGTTCATCGTAATCGAGAAAGAACACCAAATCGCTTTCGGAGTCGAGGGGGACCGTTTCGCGAGTGTCGGTGTTCACCCGGAGAATTGATGAGTCCAGAAGCCCCTGGGCAGCTTTCCCGATGAAGACTCCCCGAGAGGTCCGAATCGCTGCCTGGAGTCCACGGCCACGATAGTCCATGAGGAGGTTTCCGGTTGAACGGTGGCGGAGTTCCACCACTCCCGAGCGAGAAAGGGTGAGAATTTCATCCTCGTAGGCGTCCAGCGAAGCCAGACCGGAACCTATGTCGAACGGAAGAGGCGTGAGTTCACCGGACTCGATCTGATACTCCTGGAGCCGAGCATCCGCGTTGGATGGGGTCCACACGAGCAAATCCTGTCCGGCGGCCTCGATGAAGTCACTGCGTTCACCGGCGGGAACCTCGACGATATTCTGCCGGACGAACCCTTGCGAGTTGCTGGTGCGGGCTTGATCACTGAAGAAGTCGCTGGCGATCGTAATCACCCGCTGGGCGGTAAGCATGTGCATGCGACGATTGGTTACGTGGAGGTCCATAATCGGTTCCACGGTAGATTCGGCGAAGGTGATCGGCTGCGCTTCAAACGGGAGCCAGCGCAGTAGTTTGCCGGAGGGTTCCGCAGCGAAGAAACCGCGTCCCGCGGGGGTGATATGCGTCACCGCTTCCGGAAATTGTCGACGGGTGGCATACCGTTGCTGCAACTCACCATCCACCAGGCGGTATCTACGAATAGAGCGGCCGCCGCCGAAGTTTGAGGAGATGAGGATGATGTCTCCGTTGCGTTCATCCACGGAAATTCCCACGATCGTACCGGCGGCGGTACTATCGACGACCTCACCACTGAGTAGGTCAACTACCACCAGGAATCCGTCGGTATCGCGGGCGGCGGCATAGCGATTGCTCTGTAGCAGGGTGAGTAGGGTCAAATCCGAGGGGCCGGTAAACTCTGCTACGCTTGTTCCGGTAACGATCGTGCGATAGTTGATGAGGCCGGATGACGGGGCATAGGTCATGACCCGTTCCTCGCTGCCGGCCACCACCATCCATCCGATGATTCCGGTGGCGTCCCGCAGGAAGGGGAGTCGGCGACCGGAAGCGGCATCAAGGATTCTTACGCTTTCCCGCGAGGGCGTTGAGTACAGCAGATAGGAGTTCTCCGGCGAGACGGTCATCGTAAGCACTTCATCCTCAGGAACGTGGAGGAACTCCCGTTCGCCATTCCGCCAGTTCCAGACAGTGATGCGATTTCTCTGGCCATCTGAGGAGTATACGGCGATGCGCTCGCCATCCGGGTAGACCTGAACGTTTTGAACGGGCAGCTGATCGGCACGGATACTTTGTAGCAGCCGTCCGGATTCAGCATCCCAGACGATCAGTTTTCCATCACTTCCAGCGGTGAACAGAATCTGGTTCTCGGAATCGTACACGACGGCGGCTACCGGTTGGCTGTGTCCGGTGCGCACCGTAACCGGTTGAATCGCGGACAGCTGGGGAGTAGTGAGGACGAGAACAGTTGGAACGATAAGAATACGAGTAAGAGAGCGCATCAGAGCCTAACCTCGCGCAAAGAAGAGTATGTCGTTAAACAGGGCAAAGAACATCAGTCCCAGAACGATGACGTTTCCCACCACCTGGTAGTGATAGACCACCCGGGGATGAATCGGCTTGCGGCGAACCATTTCCGCAAGGCTGAGCACGATCTGCCCGCCGTCAAGGACCGGTATGGGAAGCAGGTTCATGAAGAACAAGGTAATACTGATCAGGCTGAGAAAGTTAAAAAAGGAAAAGATCCCTCGGCCGAGACCACTTTCGGCCCCGGCGGTAGCGATTTCGCCCACCATGTAGGTAATGCGTACCGGTCCCATGAGGGCCTGGTTGAGATCTACCCCGGCGAAAAGCAAGCCGATCCCGCGAATCGTGAGCCGAAGCGTCTCGATCGCCTGGCGCACTCCTTCAGCAATTCCGCCGAACAGGCCGAACTGCGGAGTAGCTACGCTCATCGTCTCATACGCCACTCCCAGCGCGGGACCGCCCTGCTCATTGGAGTCGGGGACGACCGTCATGCGCTGGGTAGCTCCGTCTCGGGCCACCGTGAGCTCTACCGAGGTCCCCTCTGCCTCCGAGAGCGCCCGTTCTACGGCGATGGAGTGGGGGGTATCAGTACCGTTAACCGAGAGAATACGATCACCCCGCTGGACACCGGCGATGTCCGCGGCGGAGGATGGGCTGACCTCAGCAACGATCGGTTCCACCCAAGGGAAGACACCGATCCGACCGGCGCCGGTCTGGGTATTGAGTTCGGGTACCACGGTGGTGGAGCGGCGCTGCCCGTCGCGTTCAAGCGTGACCTCAAGCTCCTGCTGGGCGGATTGACCGATTTCCGTCTGCAGATCGCGAAACGACTCGATTTCTTCACCGTTGATCGCAACGATCCGGTCTCCCGTCTCGAAGCCCGCCTCGGCGGCGGGGCCGGCATCCATGCCGAAGTCATCCGCCCGAACGATACGGTTGGGAAACGTCTGAATCGTGTAGCCGACGATAGCGATCGCCGCCAGGACGATGACGGCAAAGACGAAGTTCACTAAGGGGCCAGCAAAGAGAATTATGATCCGGCGCCACGGAGCTGCAGCGTAGAAGTCCCCCTCTTCAACCTCGATCCGGGAACTTCGATTTTGCCACGCCTGGAGAAGCGCGTGTTCCCCCTGCATTTTGCAGTATCCGCCGATAGGCAACCAACTGATACGGTAGTCCGTGCCGCCGCGCTGAAACGAGAAGATCTTCTTTCCCCATCCCACGCTGAACGCTTCCACGCGAACTCCGTTCAACTTGGCGGCGATCAGGTGTCCCATTTCGTGGACAAAAATAACCAGTCCGAGGCCGAGTAGGCCGATCAGGACGTTGAGCATACGTTGAAACTCCTAGATACCATACAGTACCACGCAGCCGTAAAAGAAGAACGGTGCCACGAATACTGCCGAGTCGATCGAATCCAGAAGACCTCCACGACCGGGTATGAGCTGACCGGAATCTTTGACAGCGGCGGAACGCTTGAATCCCGATTCTACCAGATCCCCGATAATTGAGGTCGCTCCGATGACAGCACCAAAGAGGAGGTGCAGGATTGTTGGCCCCGGCAGTACGTCCGGCCGAACGATTCCTGCGACTACAATAACGATAACACTGGTGAGAAATCCAGCGATAAACCCAACGATGGACTTGTTGGGACTAATAGCCACCGGCGGCGCGGCGTCTCGTCGCCGAGTAAACGGCCCCAGCAGTCGGCCAAAGAACCACGCCAGACTGTCGTTGAGATAGACTGCCAGGAAAAACAGAAGCAGGAGTTCCGAGTTGTACTCAAAACTCACCAGCCGTGCGGCGTGCCACGTGAAGAGGCCGGGATAGACCAGCAGAAAGAGGTGGCTGGTCACCACCGGTACGATCCGGTCGATGTCGCTCTCGGTGCGTTTAGTTACTTGGATCGCCATAATCAGCGCTGCTGCCACGGTCAGCGTGGCAACGACGATCGCTGAGGCACTTACGCCCCCGGGCAGGCGCTCGGCACCTGCCAGGGAGGAGAGATATCCGATCGTCGGAACCGAGGTACCGATAATTGGGATCAGAATCCAGCTGCCGGGGTAGGTTCGCGCCGATGCGGGGAAAAAAAACGCCGCCTCCCGGGCGGCCAGAGCCGAGGCGATTACCACCAGCACTCCAAACGCCGGCAACCCGTGGTCTCCACCGATAAACGCACTGGCGGCGAGCAGCGGAATACCAACAAAGAACACTACCAGTCGGAAGAGAGTATTGCGCGTCATCGCATGCCTCCAAAGTTGCGTTTGCGATGACTGAAATCGTCGATCGCATCGTTCAAATCATCGCCGTTCCACTCCGGCCAGAGGCGAGAACTGAAGAAAAACTCGGCATAGGCGCATTCCCAGAGGAGGAAGTTACTGATTCGCTTCTCTCCTCCGGTACGAATTACCAAATCGGGGTCCGGTAGTTCAGGTAGGTCCAAGTAGCTGTGCAGATCCTGCTCGTGCAACATTTTAGAAGGATCATCGGAATGGGATGTCAGCCATCGATTGACCGCCCGGACGATCTCGTCGCGGCCGCCGTAATTCACCGCCAGATTGACGGTAATGGCGGTGTTATCTCCGGTCTCTTGGCTGACCGCAGCGATTTCGCGACGCACCTCCGGCGGGAGCCCGGCCAGATTGCCGCTGTGCGTGACGCGGACGTTATTGTCGCGATAGAAATCGTACTGGTCCCGGAGATTGCGTGCCACCAATCCCATGATGAATGAGACCTCGTCTTCGGCGCGGCGCCAGTTTTCGGTGGAAAACGCATAAAGTGAAAGAAATTCTACCCCCCGGGCGATCGCTTGGAGCACGACCCGTTTGGCGGCTTCGATACCTTCCTTGTGGCCGCGGGTCCGCCGCAGGTTTCGTGCGGTGGCCCAGCGGCCGTTGCCGTCCATAATGATTCCAATATGTCGCGGTATGATCGTCACGCTGGCATCGGACATCAGATTTCCAGGATCTCGCTCTCCTTGGCCTCCAACGCGGAATTGATCTCTTCAATGAACTTATCGGTAAGGGACTGAATCTGGTCTTCTTCCCGTTTCAGGTCATCCTCGCTGATCTCGCCGGACTTCTCCTGCTTCTTCAGTTCATCGTTGGCGTCGCGCCGGATATTGCGGATCGCCACGCGAGCTTGTTCGGCGGTGTTCTTGGCAAGCTTCACGATCTCTTTTCGACGATCCTCCGTGAGGGGGGGGATGTTGAGTCGGATCACCTTGCCGTCACTACTAGGGTTCAGAGAGAGCTCGGAAGCCTGGATCGCCTTTTCGATCTCACCGAGGAGGTTCTTGTCCCACGGTTGGATCACCACCAGGCGCGATTCCGGTACGCTAATACTGGCAACCCGGTTCAAGGGCGTGGGATTGCCATAGTACTCGACTCGAATCTTGTCGAACATTGCGGCGGAGGCGCGCCCCGTTCGCAGGCCGGCGAGCTCCTCCTGGAACGCCTGCAGACTCTTCTGCATGCGTTGGTCGGCGTTTTTGATTGTTGCGTCCATCGGTACCTCCCGATCGGGTAGTCAAGCCCGACGGCTACGGCCGTCGGACCCTTTCATAGCGTCCTGGGACGGGGAGTGGGTTACAGGTCTTCGCCCACCGCGTACACGACGTAGTCGTCTACCGTTACCGTCCCGCCGGCGGCGTTACCAACTTCCTTGGCGACATCCTTCACCGGTTTCTTTTCGTCTTTGACGAATCCCTGCTCCAGTAGACAGATCTCACTGAAGTGCTTGCGAAGCTTGCCCTGGACAATGCCCTGAATCACCTTCTCCGGCTTGTCCATGTTCTTCGCCTGGCTCAGGAAGATCTCTTCCTGCTCCGTGCGATAGGCTTGATCGACGTCTTCCGGCGCCAGGTAGGCGGGGCGGAAGGCCACGACGTGCAACGCCACGTCAAAGGCGAAGTCCTTCACCTGCTGAGAGTCGGTGAGCTCCGGTGTGTCCACGCCTACGGTTACGATCCCGCCGATACCACCGGACTCCCCGTGAATGTACGAGGAGAACACCTGGTTGTCGGACTTCTCCACCACCTGAAAACGGCGGAGACTCATGTTCTCCTTAATCGTGGAGATCGCATCTTGCACCTTGGCGTTTAGCGTTTCGTCGGCCTCTGCGAGGTTGCGGTCGAGGATATCGCCGGTGAGTTCCTGACCGAGCGCGACGAACGTTTCATTGCGCGCAACAAAGTCGGTCTCGCAGGCCATTTCCAGGATGACCGCCCGGTTCCCGGCGATCTTGACGAAGACCCGGCCCTCGTTGGTAGCGCGCCCGCTGCGTTTGGCTGCGGCCGCTTTGCCGAGCTCCTTGAGAATGCGCTCCGCCTTGGCGAAATCACCGTCCGCCTCCTGGAGCGCCTTCTTGCAGTCCATCATGCCGGCGCCGGTCTTATCGCGCAGTTTCTTTACATCTGCGGCTGTTACTGCCATCTATATGTTCCTCCTGAAATTACGAGTCGAGTAGGCCGGAACGCCCAGGCCGCCCGGCCTCAGAATTAGTCCTGATAGAGCGTCTCTTCGTCGAGACCGGCCTCTTTTGCCACGGCCTCTTCGGGAGTCGTTTCATCCTTCGGAAGCTCATGATCCTCGCCGGGTTCGTAGTCGGAGTAGTCCTCTGCGGTATAGCCGGGATCCTCTTCCGCATCGGCTCCCACGGCGGCGGCGAGCTTCACCGTCTCCACCTCTTCCTCTTTAGCTTCGGCGGGGTCTTCCGTGCTTTCAGCGCTTTCAGCGGTGTCCTCCCGCCCTTCAGTGGCGGTGACGAGACCCTGCTCATCCTCATCATCCTGAAGGTTTTCAATCACCTCGAGTCCGATTTCATTGTCAGCCTCGATAACCGCCTTCGAGATAATCGAAGTAAACAGAGTGATGGCGCGGATCGCGTCGTCGTTGCCGGGAATCGGATAGTCGATACCCGTGGGATCGCAGTTGGTGTCTACCACGGCTACGATGGGGATCCCCATTCTCCGTGCTTCAGCGACGGCGATCGCCTCTTTGCGAGTATCGATAATGAAGATCGCCCCGGGGACGTCCTTCATTTCCTTGATGCCGCCCAGGTTCTTCTCTAGGCGCTGTTTTTCTTTAATGAGCTTGGAAACCTCTTTCTTGGTGAGGCTTTCAAAGGTACCGTCCACTTCCATCTTCTCAAGCTTCTTGAGACGCATCAGGGACTTCTTGATAGTGGAAAAATTGGTGAGCATGCCGCCGAGCCAGCGGTTGTTCACGTAATACATGCCGCAGGCGGTTGCTTCTTTCTCGATCGCCTGTTGGGCTTGCTTCTTCGTGCCGATGAACAGGATCGATTTGCCCTGCAACACCGTCTGTCGAATCATCTCATAGGCATCCTTGATCGCTACGATCGTCTTTTGCAGATCGATGATATGGATGCCATTGCGTTCCGCAAAAATGAACTTCTTCATGCGCGGATCCCACCGCTTGGTCTGATGCCCAAAATGCACACCGGACTCAAGCAGGTTCTTCATGGTAACTACTGCCACGATTCTCCTCCTTGTGAGCGTCTCTTGCGCTCACCCCTTCGCTTGTTCTCGTCTGTCGGTCCCTGCCCGGACCGCAGCGGAAGATTATGATCCTGGATTCGCGTCCAAAAATCGCCTAATGATAGAATAAACGGTACCTAGTGGCAAGCCCACGACCGCCGAGTAGCTCCCGCTGATCTCAGTGATATATGCCCCGCCGCGCCCCTGAATTCGGTATGCTCCGGCAACTCCCTGCCACTCTCCGGTGGCCACGTAGTCTTCAATCTCCGCTTCCGATAGCGTGAGAAATGTGACTGAGGTAGTGGAAACCTCTTCCAGGGCTTCCCCATTGGGGGATACGAAAACCACCGCGGTGTGGACCTGATGGTCCCGTCCGGATAGCTGAGCGAGCATCGATCGAGCGTCATCCGCGTCCTTGGGTTTCTCCAGGGAACGTCCATCGAGAGCCACCACCGTATCTGCCGCCAGCAGTCCGATCGTTCCTGGCCGCAGTTCAGCGTGTAGGGCTTTCAGCCGGGCGCGGTGAAGGGCCAGCTGCGCCGGTGCCGACTTCTGCGAGGCCCCCTGGCGGCGGAGTGCAGCGATTGAAATCGAGTCTTCGTCCGCATGCGAAGGAGTCACGATCGCGTCTATTCCGATCTGCGCGAGCAGATCCTTGCGACGGGGACTTGCACTGGCCAGTGTCACTCGGTGTGTGGAGGTGGTCATAGGGCGGACGGTACCACGCGCCGTGTTGCTTCTCAAGACTGCCTGGGAGCGAAGTGGTGCCGGTATCTGCGGCACGTGCCGTTGACTTTTCGGCAGCTGATCGCGATAATCTCAACTCGACGGGTCACGTAGCTCAGCTGGATAGAGCGTCGGCCTCCGGAGCCGAAGGTCGTGGGTTCGAATCCCGCCGTGATCATTCCCCTACAGCTTCTTAACCTTGTAGGCCGTGTCTCTCGGGATCGTTAGCGCCGTCATAGTATCCGCATACTCGATACGGCCGCACAGTTGAGTCGCCCAGGCGTCGCAGAGGGCGCGCGCCGTAGAGCTTAGCTGCGGAACCACGCGCCGGTCAGGATGTATTCGAACACTCCAGTACGTGGTGTCCACCATCAGCTCGATTACGATTTCTACCGCATCGGAACCGGTCGTCTGGATCGGCGCTTCAGGCTCATACCAATGCAGTACCTCATTGAGACACATTCCCAGCGGAACAGCCTCATTGACGGTCAGAGTTGCCGGGGCAGGGCCGGGGGCATCCCCCTCCGGCACGGGCGGCGTGTGCGTATCGCCTTCCATGTGGGCAGTGGTGAAGCTAATGTGCTGTCCGGGGGGGCGCGTGGTAGTACCAACCACGCGTGTTACAAACTCCGTGAGACCAATTGTGGTGGGATCTGGAAACGCCATGGCGATTTCATGGGTGTCGGCCATCGTGTGCACCCGGCGGTGCACCGTATCCGGTGGCTCGGAGTGATCAGCAAGGTTGAGAAAAGCCAGAACGGTCTGGAGGTTATTCTTTACCCGGTGGTGCAACTCCCGGACCAGGAGCTTCTTCTGTGCCAGTGCCTGAGACAGAAGCCGGCTGGAACGGATCGTCTCCTGGAGCACCGCATTCTTCTGACGAGAGTAGAGACGCATCAGCCCGTACACCAGGAACGTGGTAAGGAGCACATACACCCAGCCCTTCACCGTCTGGAGCCGGGCGATCTCCTCGGGAGATGTCGCTATCCAGAGCACCAGCGTGTCGGAGCCGAGGATCCACACGAATCCGAACACAAAATATATGGCGGCGACTTTGAGCGGTCCCCGATCCGTCATAGCCCGCAAGTATACCATCACCGCTGGAGTGATATCAGGGATCCGTATTCATTTCGGGAAGAGGTGTGCTACCTTTCCCGGCATGGATCGTTCGCCGGCCCCTTCCGAGAGCGGGGCCCCGCCCGCTACTTATCCTACCGGCTCCGTCACCGGTTCGCTCGCCAATATGTTGGCGATGCTGGCGGCGGTGGCGATGTTCTTCTCAACGTTGGAATACCTCATTCCCAAGCCGGTGCCGTTCTTTCGAGTGGGCCTGGCAAATCTTCCGATTCTGGTGGTGCTCAGGTTTTTCCGACCTCGCCATGTGCTGGCTCTGACCCTGCTGAAAGTAGTAGGGCAGGGGCTGATCAACGGCACGTTGGCGAGCTATGTGTTTCTGTTTTCCCTGTTTGGTTCGATGGCCAGCGCTGTGGTAATGATCGCGATATCCTCTCTGGGTTCACGCAGGGTGAGTCTCGTGGGAGTCAGTACCGCCGGGGCGGTCGCCAGCAATGTCGTGCAGGTGACGTTGTCGGTGCTGTTCATCTTTGGCCCCGGGTCCTGGGTGATCGCGCCGCCCTTTCTCATTCTGGGAACGATCGCCGGAGTGGTGGTGGGAATCCTGGCGGAGCATTTCGCCTCCTTTTCTCGGTGGTTGCGGAGGCTGGAGGCCGATTACCGCGAGCTCATGAGGCGTGGCGGGGCGCACTCCGGCGGTCGACACCCGGTTGATTCACACCTTGGTGATCCGCCCCATGAGGAGCCGCGGTGAGTCTTCGGCGCCAGCATCCCTGGATGCTCTCCAATATCTCCGCACGGCTGCTGTTCTGGGGGGGAATGCTCACGCTTCCCGCGTACCTCCTGCAGGACAACCTGCTTATCCGTGTGGCTCAGGTCATTCTCTTCGGCGCGCTGGCGCGGGTGGCGGGGAAGAAATTGCAGTGGGTATATTTCATATCAATTATCGTGACGATTACCGTGTTCCATGTGATCGTTCCCTCCGGAGCGGTTCTGGCCGAAATCGGGGGTTTTCGTATTACTCAGGGGGCTCTCCGCACCGGGGTGTTTAAGGCGCTGACCATTGTGGGCATGGTGTTCATCTCCCTCGTGGCGGTTCGGGCGGATTTGCGCCTTCCGGGTACGCTCGGGTCACTGGCGGGAAAGATCTTCTGGTCCTTTGAGCAGATCATGGAGCGCCGTGGCGAACTGGGCGTACGCCGCCCGTTTCACAGCGCCGACATACTGCTAAGCGATCTCTACCAAGAGCTGGTTTCCATGGATGCCACCGTGGCGGCGACCGCCGAGCGCAAAGCCACCGCCGCGCGATCCTCCTTCACCGGGAGCTCGGTAGTGGTGATCGTGGTAACGCTCCAGTGGGCAGCGTTACTCTTCGCCGCCCGATGACGCTTCCCGGCAGAAGCGATATACTTCTCGCCATGGACAGCGTGATCTTCAGCGGAATTCAGCAGCTCGGCGTGGGTGTTCCCAACACGGACGAGGCCTTTGCATGGTACCGTCAGAGCTTCGGTACCGATCTTCCCGTGTTTCGGGAAGCGGCGGAAGCTCCCCACATGACCCCCTACACCGGGGGGACCGTCCAGAGCAGGGATGCGATGCTGGCGATCAACCTCGCCGGCGGTGGTGGGTTCGAGATCTGGCAGTATACCAGTCGGACGCCTCAACCCCCGCAGCGAGCGGTGGAGATCGGTGACTACGGCCTTCTTGCGGGACGGATTCGTGCCAAAGGGGTCCACCAGGCGTACCAGCGGCTGCAAACGGAAGGGGTCGAGGTTCTGGGGGGCGTGGTTGAAGACCCGGAGGGCAACGCGCGGTTTGCGGTACGGGATCCGTATGGCAATCACCACCAGGTGGTTGAGAGCGAGAGGTGGTTCTCCAAACCCCGCCATCAGACCGGCGGTGTAGAAGGGGCCTTGATTGGGGTCTCAGACATGGCCGCTTCGCTGGACTTCTACGCCACCGTTCTCGGTTATGACACGAAGATCTACGATGAGGCGGGAGTGTTTGCCGATCTCGCAGAACTTCCCGGGGGCAACCGGACGCTGCGACGAGTGCTGCTCAAGCGCTCGGAAGCGAGCAGAGGCGCCTTTAGTGAGTTATTCGGGGCAACCCGGTTAGAGCTGGTAGAGGTTGCCGATCACCAGGGCTTGCAGATCTTCGCCGACCGGTACTGGGGAGATCTTGGGTTCATTCATCTCTGCTTCGACGTGGTGGGGATGGATCTGCTGAAGACGCGATGCGAGGCTGCGGGACATCCCTTCACGGTAGATTCGGGCTCCAGTTTCGATATGGGTGAAGCGGGGGGCCGCTTTGCCTACATTGAAGATCCCGATGGGACGCTCATCGAGTTCGTCGAAACCCATAGGCTCCCAATCATGAAGAAGCTGAACTGGTACATGGATCTGCGAAAGCGGGGAATGGAAAAACCGCTTCCCCGGTGGATGATTAAGGCGATGGGTTTCGGGCGCTGAGGGTTTTTGGTTCCGCGTAGCCCCGGGCGGTGCGCCCGGGCCATACGCGGGATCCTGTCGAGTCGGTTCAGATCCCGTACACCTTCCGGATCTTCTTGTCTTCTTCCTCGTTCATTTTCAGTCGCAGGCCCAGGTTGTCCCGCATATCCTTGAAGACGGCCAAGGTGTTGTGCACATCTTCTTCCTCATGCATCGCCGTGGGGATCATGCGGAACATGAGCAATCCGATCGGAATCACCGGATAGGTGATGGCGGTGACGAAGACGCCCTGTTTGCGGAGAAAGCCGGAGGTGGCGGCTCCCATCTCTTCCATGGAGTTTTCCCCCAACGGTACAAACACGGAACAGATCGGGGCTTCGCCGGGTCCTACATAAAAACCCAGCTCCCGGAGGCCGTCCTTGAGCTCGGTGCTGCGGGCCCACATCTTCTGCCGACGATCCTCTCCCGCCTTTACCAGGTCAAACGTCTTGCTCAGCGTCTGTACGTAGACCATGGGCAGACTCTTGGCAAACACCTGAGTCCGGGCGTTGTAGGCGATCCAATCGGTGACCGCTTTGTCGGAGGCGGAAAATCCACCGATGGACGCAAACGCCTTGGCGAACGTTCCGAAGTAGATGTCTACTTTGTCCTGCACACCCAGTTGCGCCGCGGTTCCTTTTCCTTCCGGTCCCATCGTGCCCCAGCCGTGGGCGTCGTCGATGAACAGGCGGGCTTCGTACTTTTCCTTGAGTTCGGTAATTTCCTTCAGGGGGGCGATGTCACCGGTCATGCCGTATACGCCCTCGGTGACGATGAGGACGCCGCCTTTGCGGTCACGGTTGACGCGCTTCAGTACCTGCTCGAGGTTGTCCATGCTGTTGTGCTTAAACACGCGCAGCTGGGCGCCGTTCATGCCCTGCGCCTGGAACGCACCGTCCACGATGCAGGCGTGGTCCAGCTTGTCCATGACGACCGTATCGTCCTTGCCCACCATCGACTGGATCGTTCCCTGGACGCCCATGTACCCGTAGTTGAAGAGGAAGGAGGCTTCTTTCTCCGCGTGCTCGGCGAGTTCCCGCTCAAACGCCAGGTGGTATTCGGTATTGCCGCTCATCATACGGCTTCCCATGGGAGAACTGACCCCGAACTCCTCGATTGCCCGGTGCGCCTCGGTAAGGACGTCCGGATGGTTGGCCAACCCTAGGTAGTTATTCACCGACCACATGATGTGGGGCTTACCCTTGAACTCCATGTGGCGGTTTGGGTTGGGAGGGAGGAGGGGACGCGTGTACTCGTCGTCTCCCATGGCGCGCATCTTACCGAAATATCCGCCATCGGTATGGCATTTGGCAAAGAGGTCGGTATGGCCTTCGGCTTTGGCAGCGCTCTCCTGTTCTACATCCTGGTCCAGTAGCATGAATACTCTCCTATCCGCCCTATCGCGGGTGTGTGCCGGCGGTTACGACCGCCGGA
>CAYQRW010000009.1:27131-29607 GCA_964419735.1 uncultured Spirochaeta sp. | reverse complement strand
TGGAGAGGTGACCGAGTGGCCGAAGGTGAACGCTTGGAAAGCGTTTGTACCCTAACCGGGTACCGAGGGTTCGAATCCCTCCCTCTCCGTGTTTTTTGCCCCTTCGGTGTTGAAACCTGGGTCCTGTGCAAGTCGTCGTCGCCCAACCCCGTCAGGTCCGGAAGGAAGCAGCGGTAAGCGATTGGTGGCTGTGCCGCAGATCACTCGGGTGGAGCTGGAGGGGTTTTTTTTGGCGCGCCTCGGAGCGCGGTCCCCGTTGAGGAGCTGTGATGTCGTATGAAGTAACTGCCACCCGCCGTCGGCCCCGCACCTTTGACGAGATGATCGGCCAGGACTTTGTGGTGGCCACCCTGAAAAACAGTCTGGCCTCCGGCCGAATCGCTCATGCCTACTTGTTTTCCGGGCCCCGGGGAGTGGGGAAGACCAGTGCCGCCCGTATTCTGGCGAAAGCCCTGAACTGTCCCGACGGCCCCAACCCCGACGGGTGTGAGGATTGGGCGGGTAGTGAAGAGATCGCCCGCGGCACCGCCCTGGACGTGATAGAAATAGACGGTGCCTCCAATACCAGCGTCAACGATGTCCGCGAGATCAAGGACGAGGTGCTCTTTGCCCCCAACGACGCGCGCTACAAGATTTACATCATCGATGAGGTGCACATGCTCTCCAACAGCGCTTTTAACGCGTTGTTGAAGACGATCGAGGAGCCGCCGCCGTACATCGTGTTCATCTTTGCCACCACCGAAATCCACAAGGTTCCCCCCACGATTCGCAGCCGATGTCAGCAGTTCAACTTTCGCCTGATTCCCATGGACGAGATCAAGGCGATGCTGGCGCAGGCCGCGGCGGATATGGGTCTGGAAGCGGACGACGACGCCCTGGCGTGGGTGGCCAAGGAGGCCACCGGCAGCCTGCGTGATGCGTACACGTTGTTTGATCAGGTAGCTGCGTTCTCCAATGGTCACCTGCAGCTGGAGATGATCCACTCCAAGCTTGGTCTGCTCGGCTTGGAGCGATTGAACGCGCTCATGACGGCGATCATCAACGAAGCGCCCGCGGAAGCGTTGGAGATCGTGGATCAGGCGGTGCAGTCCGGGGTGGCGGTGGAGCGCTTTGCGATGGATCTGGCGGACTACCTCAGGACGCTGCTTCTGATCTCCGCCGGGATCGACCGCGAGGCGGTGCTGGGCATGCGCCCCGACCGGATTCCCGAGGCGGTACGCACCGGCTGGGATCGCGGGCGGATCGAGTTTGCCAACGAACTCGCGCTGCAGCTCTACCGTGATTTGCGCTACTCGGTGAACCAGCGCTTTGACCTGGAGCTGGCGATCAGCCGGCTGGCCTCGCTCTCCTCGATTCGCACTCCGCAGGCGCTGGTGAAGGAGATCAAGGCGCTCCAGGAAGAGCTGATTCACGAGGGCGCCTACCGGCGGCGGCATGGGGGGGATGAGAGTGCCCCGAGCCATGCCGGGCGCGCCGGGGAGGCCGGCGGCGATGGCGATGTTGGTGCCGGCGAAGCGGGCGGCAGCGGCCGGAGCGGTGGCGAGGGTGCCGAGACCGGGGAGGCCGCCGGCGAGGGCGCCGTGCGCGAAGAGGACCGGGCTGCCGAGAACTGGGGTGCCGAGCGCGGGGCCGCGCGCGCCGACGTCACAGCCGGCGCCACAGCCACGGAGGAGCCCCGCACCGATGAGCAGCCCCAGACACAAGCTCAGCCTCCCGCCGCAGACCCCCCCGACGACGACATCGACCCCAACGAGCCGCCGGAGGTGGATGGCATTTCCCTGCAGCAGGTGCAGGCGATCGTGGGCCGCTTCCGGACGCAGCGGATCTCGGTGGCGGCGTTGCTCGCGCGGGCGCGCCTGTGGCGGCTGCGGGGCGAGGAATTGCTCATCGCGTTTGCCGATGAGTTCGGTGCCAATGCACTTTCTTCAGACCGGGAGGCGGTGCAGAGCGCCGCGCTGGCGGAGTTGGAGCGGGATCGGCTGGTCATCCAGATTCAGACGCTCTCCGCCGTGGCCGCCGACGGGGGAGATGTTCAGGGCGCCGCTGGAGGCGCCGGCGATGCCGAGAACCCCGGCATCGACCCCCAAGTTGATATGGTACGCCGCGTGTTTCGCGGAGAAATTGTGGAGGATCACTCATGAATCCGATGGATTTGCTCAAGAATATGGGCCAGTTGCAAGAAACGATGCAGCAGGCGCAACAGAAGCTCAAAGAGGTCTCCGTCACCGGCACCGCCGGCGGGGGGATGGTCTCGATTACGATGAACGGCGAGTTTCACGTGCTCAACGTGGAAATCGCGCCGGAGGCGGTGGACCCGGAGGATGTGGCGATGCTGCAGGACCTCTTTCGCGCTGCCCACAACGACGCGTCCGCCAAGGTGCGGGAGGAGCTGCAAAGTAGTCTTTCCTCGCTCACCGGGGATCTGCCGATACCTCCGGGAATGTTTGGCGGTATGCCCGGCGGCCCGGGGAGCGGC